>MFGV01000010.1 GCA_001778375.1 Candidatus Firestonebacteria bacterium RIFOXYD2_FULL_39_29 | reverse complement strand
AGTGCGATACATGGCTTGCTCCTTTGGAGTGAATATGCCATATTATATCATGTTAGTAATTTAATTGCGACACAGTCTGAATTACTAATAATTTAAACCAAATCGTTTTCATATCGTGATAAGCAATAAATAACAACAGAAAGGGATGGGGGCGAGCCTGAGGGCGGAAAGATCAAATTCGAAATCTGAAATTCGTCTGCTTAGCGGGAGATGGAAAAGACTGAGGTCTGAAAAAGTCGGAGGACAGAGGTCGGTAAAGGCAGTTGATCAAAGCTTTAATATATACCATAAATCTTTGCAAAATCCGCCTAAGAAAACACAAGATGTAATATGAGTTATTTTGAAATTCGGATTTTGGCTATTATGAATGAATCTAATAGCCAAAATCGGAAAAATCCTGCCTTGTTTTGTCCAATAGAAATGTTGCAATGAAAGAAATAATTCTGAATATTGCATATTGACAACTACTTAAACTTAGGTTATAATCTTTAATATGGCTATTGCAAATAGCCAAAATAGGAGTATTATGGCTAATACGGTAAAAGATATTATCCAAAACCAAAAGAGTGAGCTTGAAGCCTATAAGGATAAGGTTTACGTTGAAAGGGATGGCGTTAACCTGGATTTCAAATCTTCGCTTATCAATGTTGTAATTGGTCCAAGAAGGGCAGGAAAGTCATATTTTTGCATGCATTCTCTTCTAAAACAAGGCAAATTTGGTTACGCAAATTTTGACGATGAAAGCTTGTTTAAAATAGAAAATTATGATGAAATTATTACAGCGATAAAAAGTGTTTATGCGGATCCTAAAATATTGTTTTTTGATGAAATTCAAAATTTGCCGAATTGGGAACTGTTTGTCAATAAACTTCAACGGCGGAATTATAAAATAGTCTTGACGGGAAGTAATGCCAATCTTCTCGGTACGGAATTAGCCACTCATCTGACAGGAAGATATAATTCTGTTTTTGTTTTTCCCTTTGGCCTCAAGGAAATAATTAATGGCCGGAGCTTTACTGAGGCAGAAACACAAGAATATTTGGATCAATTCTTACATAAAGGCGGATACCCTGAACCGGTTTTGTCAGGATTAGATTTAAAAAATTATCTGGGGACTCTGCTTGAGTCAATAATTTATAAGGATATTATTAAAAGATTTAAAATTCGCTACTCAAAAACTATAGAAGAACTGACATATTATCTGCTCTCGAATGTGTCGTCAGAGTATTCTTCGCGAAATATCGCTAAAACTCTGGAAATAAAAAGCAAAAATACTATAGCAAGATATATTGACTATCTTGAGGAAGCTCTTATCCTGTTTACTCTTCCAAAATATTCTTTTAAGGTGAAGGAACAAATTCAGTCAAACAAAAAAATATACTCTTTTGATAACGGTTTTATTGCGGCAAAAGGATTCTCAATCAGTCGCGATTCCGGGAAACTCCTGGAAAATACAATTGCTTCATATTTTAAAAGATGTGAATACGAGAGCATGTTTGAGGTTTTCTTTTGGAAAAGTGAAAACAAGCATGAAGTAGATTTTGTTTTAAAGAAAGCGAATAAAGTAGTTGCATTGATTCAGGTATGCTATGACTTAAGCAATAAGACTGCGGAAGAAAGGGAAATAAAGGGCTTGGTGTGGGCTTCAAAAACTTTAGATTGCGACAACCTTTTTGTTATTAATTTAAATAAATCTGTTGATGTCGAAGCTGAAGCCGGCGGCGTAAAATATAAGATAACATATCTTAAAGCCGGGGACTTGATGAAGGAAGGTTACGAAGGCGTAAATAAATATATTCTAAAAAAATAAGGGCAAAAATTGAAAGATCAGAAATGGGCATAGAGGATTTTGAAAAGGCAGTTAAATGGGGAAGAAAAAGAGGATCTAAATGAAAATAGCAATTGTACATGATTGGCTGACAGGAATGCGGGGCGGGGAGAAGGTTCTAGAGGCGCTTTGTGAACTTTATCCTGATGCTGATATATTTTCATTGATACATATCAAAGGTTCTGTTTCAATAACAATAGAAAGCCATAAAATATTTACTTCTTTTCTCCAACGAATGCCTTTTGTTGAAACTAAATACAGGTATTATCTTCCGTTAATGCCTTTTGCAATTGAGCGGTTTAACCTGGAAGGCTACAATCTTGTAATTTCTTCCAGTCATTGTGTTGCTAAGGGTGTGAAACCGGGAAAAGATGCGGTACATATTTGCTATTGCTATACTCCGATGCGTTATATCTGGGATGTGTATAATGATTATTTTGGTACGGGTAAAGCAGGTTTTCCGGTCAGAGTCGTAATGAGAATAATAAGGCCGTTTTTAAGGAAGTGGGATGTAAAGAGCTCAAAGCGGGTTGACCATTTTATTGCAATCTCAGATTTTATTGCAGGCAGAATAAAAAGAACGTATTCCCGTGATTCTGTTGTGATATATCCTCCGGTTGATACTAATAAGTACAAACCCGAAATTCTAACTTCGAAATTCGAAAAAAATAAGGAGTTTTATCTGGTGGTTTCTGCGTTTGCGCCTTACAAAAGGATTGACATTGCGGTAAAAGCGTTTAATGAGCTTGGATATAAACTGAAAATAGTCGGTAACGGACAGGATGAAAATAGATTAAAGGGAATGGCAAAAAATAATGTAGAGTTTTTGGGTTGGCAAACAGATGACATTATCAAAGAAAATTATATTAACTGTAAAGCCCTTGTTTTTCCCGGAGAAGAAGATTTTGGTATAGTACCGGTGGAAGCAATGGCTTGCGGCACTCCTGTAATTGCTTATAGTAAAGGCGGGGCTTTAGAGACAGTTATTGACGGAAAAACAGGGGTGCTTTTCTTCCCCCAGACAGAAACGGAATTAATAAAGGCAATAAATAAAAGTAGAAATATGAAATTTGATAAAAAAGAGATCATAAAACAGTCTGAAAAATTTTCCAAAGAAAAATTCAAGGAAAGAATATCGGAATATATAGCATTGAAAAGGTTGTAAGATAAAGCCTGATTGATCAGGCAACTACGAGTGTTTCTTAGTAATTCTATGCTATATTGACATTACTATAATAATATACTATAATAGTATAAGAAAGTACTATTATGGAGGGTATATGAGAAAAGGGTTGACAATTACTTTCGATGAAGATGAAAAGAAACAGCTTGAAGCTGTGGCTCATGCTATGTCAAAATCCCAGTCCGGGATTATCAAAGAAGCTGTGCATGAGCTTATAGGAAGATACAAAAGCGGTCCCAAAAATATAAAAGAGGCAACAAAATATATGAAAGGTCTGTTTGCGGATACCGGGATAGATAATGTCCGTGAAGAATCAAATAAAGGGATGAACAGAGGCAGATAGATGCGTGGATGGTCGGAGGCTCAGAGGCTTGGCAAGAAAGAAAAACGGAAAAGATAGGTTTTTTTTAATTGATTGGCAGGGGGAATAAGAAATGAGTACACGGAAAGAAAGAAAATACCTTATTGATACCGATGTTTTGATAAACCAATTAAAGGCAGGAAGCAATAAATTATCTGCGGTAGTAAACGAAACGGAGTATATATACATAAGTGTTATTAATGAATATGAGCTTTTCAGGGGAATACACAATGAAAATCAAATTGCAGCATTGGAAAAAAGTCTTTCATTCTTTGGCAGGATTCAAATAAGTTCTGAAATAGCAAAAAAAGCCGCTGATTACGCAAGGGATAAAAATATTATTAATTCTCTTGGACTTGCTGATATATTAATTGCTGCTACCTGCAATATTCATGGTCTTGTATTGGTAACTGAAAATATCAAGCATTTTCGAATGATTCCGGATATAATAATATATTAACCGTTAATTCTATACAAAAAACATTGATTTTCAATGGGTTTCTAATTATAATGGTACAATGATTGTCTTTATTTTGATACTCATCGATCTGGTTGCGGTTTTATGCTCTTATCAATTAGCCTATCTGGTTAGGACGGGTATATTACCAAAACTTATTACATTTCCCTTTCCTGAACCGCTGCCTTTTGTTCTTGTTAATCCTATCTGGCTGCCATTGCTTTTCCTGTTTTTTTATTGGTTTGAACAGTTATACTCCAGAAAGTACCCTTTTTGGGAGGAAATAAGACAGATCTGCAAAGCTTCTTTGCTGGCCTCTCTTGCCGGTTTTTCTATTGTATCTATAGGGAAATTAAGTGATGAGGTTTCCAGAACTGTTCTGATTTTTACTTTTCTGAACTCTCTCTGGATAGTTCCAATGGCACGGTTGCTGGGAAAACGAGCAGCTTTTGGTATGGGAATAGGGAAAAGAAAAATTATTATAATCGGGGCGGGATTGACCGGAGAACTTTTTCTTAAATCAATACGCAAAGAGAAAACAATAGGCTATGACGTTATAGGCTTTCTTGACGACGACGAGAAAAAAAAGGGGACAGCTGTAAATAATGTAAAAGTTCTGGGAAAAATATCAGAAATAGACAGCTATCTTTCACCAGGAATAGAGGTTGTAGTCGCAATTCCGGGGATGGCCTCTGAAAAAATGGTTCATTTGGTAAACCTGCTGCAAAAGAAAGTTAAAAAAGTTTCTTTTGTCCCGGATCTGTTTGGAATACCGTTTTTACAGAGTGATATGGATTTCTTTTTTGATAACCAGGTTTTACTTTTAAATGTCAGAAATACACTTAAAAGCGAATTTAACAGAGTTGTCAAAAATACATTTGATTTAATCTTAAGTTTGCTTATAATGTCAATCGCTTTACCGTTTATTTTGCTGATTTCAATTCTAATCAGAGTAAATTCCAGGGGCAATCCTATATATGGACATGAAAGAATCGGACATAACGGGAAGAAATTTAAATGTCTGAAATTTAGAACGATGTATTTTGATTCGGATTTGAGGCTTAAAGAACTGCTGGAAAAAGATGAGACAGCGAGGAAGGAGTGGGAAAAGAATTACAAGATTGTAAATGATCCAAGGATAACGAAAATAGGCGGTTTTCTTAGAAAGACGAGTCTGGATGAAATTCCCCAGCTTTTTAATATTTTTATGGGACAGATGAGCCTGGTCGGGCCTCGGCCTGTTTTACAGGAAGAGCTGGACAAGTATTATGGTGAATATAGCGAATATTATTATGATGTCTATCCCGGGCTTACCGGATTATGGCAGGTAAGCGGAAGAAGCGGAGTGGATTACAAGAAACGCGTGAGTTTGGATGTCTGGTATGTCAGTAACTGGTCGTTGTGGTTGGATGTTGTTATACTTATTAGGACAGTAAAGGCGGTGTTTAAGCGAGACGGGGCGTATTAGATGCGCGGAGGCTCAGAGGCGCAGATGTGCGGCTAAAGGTGCGGCTAAAGAGCGGATGTTCAGAGGAGCGGTAAGAGATGAAAAATAGGCTACGGGGGTAGCTGGGTTAAAGATAGATAGGGGGAATGATATAATGAATATGTATAAAGAGCTGGAAATTTGGCAGGAAAGTGTTTCTTTGATTAAAGATGTATACAAAGTTGCAGATTTACTACCGAAAAATGAAGAATATAATTTAAAGCAGCAATTGAAGCGGTCAATAGTATCAGTTGCGTTGAACATCGCAGAGGGAAAAAGCAGGAAAACAGCAAAAGATTTTAGCAACTTTCTTGTAATAGCGAATGGTTCATTATCTGAAGTTGAAGCAATACTGTCTATTTGTGAAGTGCTTGGGTTTATCCAGGAGGATAAATTGTTAAGGGAAAAAATATTTGTACTTGGTAGAAGAATAAATGCTTTACGAAATAAGCTCCAAAGGAGCAATTAGAATGACTGAGCATCCGAGCATCCGAGCATCTGCGCATCAGCGATTTTGGAAAAATCGAAGGGTTTTCCTTTCCGGACATACCGGTTTTAAGGGTTCCTGGCTCACGCTCTGGCTTATTAAAATGGGGGCTAAGGTTACAGGATATGCTCTGAAACCTCCTACTACTCCAAGTTTGTTTGAATTGTTGAAGTTAAAAAAAGATATGAACTCTGTTATTGCGGATATCAGGGATTTGGAACGTGTTAAAAGAGAGATTAAAAATGCAAATCCTGATATTGTTATACATATGGCGGCTCAACCGATTGTCAGAGAGTCATATAGAATTCCGGTAGAGACCTATGAAACAAATGTTATGGGGACAGTTAATGTTTTAGAAGCTGTGCGAAGCTGTAAAAATGTCCGGGTTTTTATTAATGTGACGACTGATAAAGTTTATGAAAATAGAGAGCTCGGAAAGAGTTTTAAAGAGGGAGAGCCTCTTGGGGGGTATGATCCTTATTCAAGCAGTAAAGCGTGTTCGGAGATTGTCACGGCAGCTTATAGATCTTCTTTTTTTAATCCTTTAGAATTTAATAATCATGGAGTAGCAGTTGCCACAGCGCGTGCAGGGAATGTTATTGGCGGCGGGGATTGGGCTTCTGATAGGCTTGTTCCGGATTTTGTCAGGGCGGTTTTATCCGATGGGAAGATAGAGATAAGAAATCCGGGTGCAACACGTCCTTGGCAGCATGTACTGGACCCTCTTAACGGTTATCTGATGATTTGCGAGAGGCTTTACAACAACGGTCCCAAATATGCAGGGGCTTGGAACATTGGTCCGGATTTAAAAGACTGCAAATCTGTAGGGTGGATAGCAGAAAGATTCTGCGAGTTATGGGGTTCGTCAAAGTCATGTTCTATTCAAAAAGGTAAACATCCTCATGAAGCTCATTTTTTAAAATTAGACAACTCAAAAGCAAAAAAACAACTTGGCTGGTATCCGAAATGGGATATTAATGAAGCTATTTCGAGAGTGGTGGAGTGGACGAAAGCTTATGAAGCGGGAATAGATGTAAGGGAAATCTCGGAGAGGCAGATACGAGATTTCGAAGGTCGGAGAGTTGGAAGGTTATAGGGTTTGCTGAAAGGCTGATGATTAGAAGGTTCGAAGATCGGATGGTTAGTTAAGTGATGATGCATTTAGGATTGTTTGTTGTTTTTGCCAAACATCTAAACATCAAACCATCCAAACTTCAAATAGAGAGGGGATTATGGCAAAGATGGATGAGAAAGCATTACGAAAGAGTATAATGAAACTTGTAGGCGAACACTTTAAGTCGTTTCATTCGAAAAGAGCGTTTAAGCCGGGAGATAGGATTCCTTACGGGGGAAGAATATTTAATAAAAAGGAGATTACTAACCTGATTGATGCTTCACTGGATTTTTGGTTGACTACAGGAAAATATTCCCTGGAGTTTGAGGGGAAACTTTCGGAGTACTTAAAGATAAAATATTGTTCTTTGGTCAATTCGGGATCCTCCGCTAATTTGCTGGCTTTTATGGCTTTAACTTCTCCAAAATTAAAAGAAAGGATGATACGGCCGGGGGATGAAGTAATAACAGTCGCGGCGGGTTTTCCCACAACGGTCACACCTATAATTCAATATGGCGCTGTTCCTGTTTTTGTGGATGTTACACTCCCGACGTACAATATTGATTGTTCCCAGCTTGAAAACGCGAAAAGTTCAAAGACAAAAGCAGTAATGCTGGCCCACACTCTCGGAAATCCTTTTAATATTGAAAAAGTAAAGAAATTTTGCGCTAAACATGATCTTTGGCTAATAGAAGATAATTGTGATTCTTTGGGATCAAGATATAAGTTAAACGGGAAATGGCAGCATACCGGGACATTCGGGGATATTGGAACTTCAAGTTTTTATCCTCCCCATCATATGACAATGGGAGAAGGCGGAGCTGTCTATACCGGTGATATTATTTTGAAAAGATTAATTGAATCCTTCAGGGATTGGGGAAAAGATTGTTGGTGTCCGTCAGGCAAGGATAATGTATGTAATAAAAGGTTTAAATGGCAATTGGGCGAACTCCCGTATGGATATGACCATAAATATATCTACTCTCATTTTGGTTATAATTTAAAGGCAACAGATCTGCAAGCTGCGATCGGATGCGCTCAGCTGGAAAAATTGGATGGTTTTACTGCTGCCAGAAAAAGAAACTTTGGCACTTATTCTGAGATATTGAAAGGGCTTGATGATGTTTTTATATTACCTGAAGCTACGGAGAATTCAGACCCGAGTTGGTTCGGTTTTTTACTTACAGTAAGAGAAGGCTCGCGTTTTACAAGAGAAAAAATAGTGAATTTCATTGAGAGCGAAAAGATCCAAACAAGAATGCTTTTTGCGGGTAACATTTTAAAACACCCGTGTTTTGATGATATGAGAAAGAGCGGAAAAGGCTACAGAGTTGTCGGAAGTCTAAAGAATACGGACCTGATTATGAACAATACTTTCTGGCTGGGAGTCTATCCCGGTATTACGGAAAAAATGGCTGTCTACATCGCGAACAAAATCAAAGATTTTATTAGAAAACGGTAGCGAGTAGCGAGTGACGAGTAGCGAAAAGAAAATATAAAGGTCTGGATAACCAGCAAGAACAGAAAAGTTTTCACCCGTAACTCGTAACCCGACACTCGTAACTATATTACCATGGAGGTATATATGAAAAGTATTGAATTTAATAAACTGTTTATTCTTGAAATGGCAAATAATCACATGGGTGATCCGGAACACGGTTTGAATATTATCAGGGAATTTAAAAAAGTAACAGTGAAGTACCCTGAATTTACTTTTGCTTTTAAATTGCAATATAGGGACTTGGATACTTTTATTCATTCGAAATACAAAGGCAATAAAGATATAAAATATGTTAAGAGATTTGAAGAGACCCGGCTTAGTCATTCAGATTTTAAGAAGCTTAAAGATGAAATTATCGGGCAGGGTTTTGTTGCTATTTGTACACCCTTTGATGAGAATTCGGTTAACCTTATTGTTGAACACGGGTACGACATAATAAAAATTGGCAGCTGTTCTTTTACGGACTGGCCATTACTGGAAAAGATAGTAAAAACGGATAAGCCGGTGATCCTTTCAACCGCCGGAGCCGTTCAAAATGATATTGACCGGGTTTTTGCTTTTTTTGACCATCGCGAGAAAAAGTTTGCAATAATGCATTGTGTGGGGGAATATCCGACTGCAAAAGAAAATTTCGAATTAAATCAAATTGCCTTTCTTAAAGCAAGATACCCAAATCTAGTAATTGGTTATTCAACCCATGAACCGCCGGATGATACTGATTCTATTAAAATAGCTGTCGGAGAAGGTGCCGAGGTATTCGAACGTCATGTCGGGTTGAAAACGGAAAAATATTCTATCAATGCCTATTCTTCTACTCCTTTGCAAATAGATAACTGGCTTGCTTCTGCAAAAGAAGCGTATATAATGGCCGGTGTAAAAAACAAGCGGCGGAATATATCTGAGAAAGAAAAAAATGACTTGACCGGCCTTAAAAGAGGTGTTTTTGCAAAGAGCAATATTAAAAAAGGCGAAAAATTAACAAATAATAATATCTATTTTGCAATACCAAACATAGAAGGACAGTTGCTTCCCAGTGAACTTTCGAAATATACTGAGTATACTGTGAAGAATGATATTTCTGCCGATTCTCCGATTATGAGCTCTAATCTGGAAGTTAAAAACCTCAGAGGACGCTTTATGCAAATCGTAAAAAGCATCCGGGATATTTTAATAAAGAGCAATGTCCCGCTTCCGAGTAAATTTGAATTTGAACTATCACACCATTATGGTATAGAGAGCTTTGAGAAGTATGGTGCAACCATAATAAGATGTATTAACCGCGAGTATTGTAAAACTATAATAATAACCCTCCCCGGGCAGACAAATCCCGTTCATTCTCATCAGAAGAAAGAAGAGACTTTTCAGGTGCTTTATGGTGATTTTATTTTAGAGATGAACGGAGAAACAACTGAATATAAAAGAGGAGATATTATTGTGGTCGAACGGGGAGTAAAACACAGTTTTACTTCAAAGACCGGAACTATTTTCGAGGAAGTTTCTACGACACATTATGCATCAGACTCTTTCTATGACGACGAAAAAATAGTAAACAATAAAGATAGAAAGACAGTAATGACTTTTTGGGCAGATTGGATGGAGGATGCGAAATTAAAATGATAAAATTGTCGGATTATGTTATCAAGTTTGTTGAAAGAAATTGTACTAAAGATGTATTTCTTCTTCCCGGGGGAGGATGTATGCACTTGGTTGACTCCCTGGGCAAAAACAAAAAATTGAATAAAATTACGGTTTTGCATGAACAAGCAGCGGCGATTGCGGCGGATGCTGATGCTCAATACTTGCGAAAAATTGGTGCTGTGCTTGTTACTACCGGTCCGGGAGGTACTAACACTATAACCGGTGTTGCTGCATCCTGGATTGACTCTACACCTGTTTTATTCATGTCAGGGCAGGCCAAAAGGCAAGATCTTTTGAAAGGAAGAGGTATCCGTCAGATGGGAGTTCAGGAAGTTGACGTAGTTTCTCTTGTCAAACCTATCACAAAGTATGCGGTTACAATAATGAATCCTAACAGTATCAGATACCATCTAGAAAAAGCTGTTTATCTGGCAAAAACCGGAAGGCAGGGACCGGTCTGGCTGGAAATACCGCTTGATGTGCAGGGAGCGATGATAGATGCTCGGAGGCTCAGAGGCGCGGATGCGCAGCAAAAAAAGAAAGAGGATTTGAAGGTTGGAAGGTTGGATGGTTGGCAAAAGAATATTAAAAGAATAGTTGAGATGATGAAAAATGCGAAGAGACCGGTGATCCTGGCGGGGAACGGAATTAGGGCTGCCGGTGCGGAGAAGGAATTTGTTAAACTTGCAGAGAAACTGAAAATACCTGTGCTTTTGACCTGGAGGGCTTCGGATATTCTTGAAGAAATGCATCCTTTATATTTTGGCAGGCCTGGATCTGTCGGGCAAAGAGCAGCTAACTTCATCCAACAAAATGCTGATTTAATTATAACGATCGGAGCCCGGCTTGATCTGCCACAGACCGCATTTGATCATGGGAACTTTGCAAAAAATGCCAAGAAGATAGTTGTGGATATAGACAAGAATGAAATAAATAAGCTGGGTTTTGAGAAAATTGCGGTGAATATGGATGCGGGGCAATTCATAAAGGCAATCTTAAATCAAATAACTAAGACTAAAGCACTAAATTCTAAACAAAAAAATAAAGAGAAAATATTTAATAAAGAAAAAAAGGAATGGAGAGAATGGTGCAGTGGGATGAGAAATAAATACTCGGTGCCGGATCCGGAGAGTTTGAAGAGTAATAATAAATATATTAATACGTATGCGTTTATTAAAGAGCTTTCTGAGTGTCTGACAGGGAAGGAAGTGATTGTCCCCGGGAGTTCAGGAAGCTGTGCGGAAGTAACTATGCAAACTATAAGAGTTAAAAAAGGGCTAAGAATACTGAACACCCCGGGGTTGGGTTCAATGGGTTTTGGTCTTCCGGCTGGTATTGGGGCGTGTGTTGCAAGCGGGAAGAAAACAATAAGTATTATAGGCGACGGAGGGTTGCAGCATAATATTCAAGAACTGGAGACAGTAAAACGCTTGAATATACCTTTTAAGTTATTTATATTAAATAATAACGGGTATGGTTCCATTAGAATGATGCAGAATAGACATTTTAAAGGCCGACTTGTTTCCTGCGACCCTTCAAGCGGGCTAACACTGCCGAGACTTAAAAAAGTAGCTAAAGCTTATGACATAAAATACATGAAGATAACCAAAAATACAAGTTTGAAATCAGGAATTAAAAAAACATTGAGCGGAAATAAGCCGGTAATATGCGAAGTGTTTGTCGACCCGATGCAGGAAACTATACCCAGAGTCTCTTCAAAAGTAATGCCTGACGGTAAAATTGTATCAATGCCTATGGAGGACTTGTACCCGTTTCTCGATAGACAGGAGTTTAATTCCAATATGATAGCGGTTCCGGAGGCTAAATGAAATATAGATCGTGTCCGGTTTGCGGAAATAGAGATGTAGAGATTCTGCATAAACTAGAATTTAAATTATTAAAAGGTGTTGACCTGCCTGATAATTACGATATAGTTATTTGTAATAGATGTTATTTTGTTTATGCTGATACAAGCGCAACTCAAGCGCAATATGATATATTTTATAGGGATCATAGTATATATGAAAATGGTGTAAGTGTTTCTGATATGGATAAATACAGAATAATCTTTGAGTGTTTACGCAGGAGATTTGACAAAAGTAAAAGTGTTCTGGAAATAGGATTTGCTAATGGCGAGCTTTTGCAGATGCTGAAAAAGGATGGTTATAAATATGTTTACGGATTGGATCCCAGCAAGGCCTGTGTTGATTCTTTGATTAAAAATGGAATCAGTGCGTTTCGGGGCAGTATTAATAATAATTCAGTTAATAAAAAATTTGATGCAATTATTTTATCGCATGTTATGGAGCATATATTGGATATAGCCGCCGCGATGAATAGTATTAAAGATTTATTGGCAGATGGAGGCCAAATATATATTGAAACTCCGGATCTGGAGCAATATAAGGCAAACAGTGTAACTCCGTTTAATTATTTTGATCTGGAACATATTAACCATTTTGGTGTTTATTCTCTTGTGAATCTGGCAATACAGCATGGGTTTAAAGTTTTAGAGAATGGAAGTAAGAAGTGGGCCATAGGAGGAGATAAATTTTATCCTGCTTGCTGGGTATTAGCTTCTTTTCCGAAAATAGAAAAATCTGAAAAATGTCGAGATCTTGTTAAGGTATATGTAAAGGATTGTTTGATTAAAACTTACCCTGAAATAGAAAAATTGATAAAAACACGTGAAGAAATTATTGTGTGGGGAACCGGGAGTTTTGCACAGAGATTGTATATGCAAACCCGCCTGGATAAGTGCAATATTTCAATGTTTGTTGATAACGATAAGAATAAATGGGGTAAGGAATTCGGCGGTAAAATTGTAACGGCTCCGTCAGATATTAAATCAGATAATAAAATATTAATAGCTTCGGTCTATGGATCTCAGGATATCAAAAATCAGATTAGTAAAATGGGGCTGATTAATGAAACTATTATTTTGTCGGAGAAATAAATGAATTTACTTTTAACCGGAGCTACAGGTTTTATCGGAAGGAATATGCATGAAAAGCTGCAGGGCTATACTGTATTTGCGCCCGGATCCTTGGAGCTGAATCTTTTAGATAGAGATAGTTTAGTTGCTTATATCAAAAACAACAGGATAGATGTCATAGTTGATTGCACTTGCTGGAATTCTTATACCAATTCAAGTAAAACTAAAGATATGGTCTTTGTAAATAATGTGAAAATGTTTTTTAATATCTCTTCATGCAGCAGTTTGGTTAAAAAAATAATATACTTTGGCAGCGGCGCCGAATTTGACAGGGATAATTGGAAATCCATGATGGATGAATCATATTTTAGCCTAAGTATCCCGAAAGATGATTATGGTCTGTCCAAATATGTAAATTTTTTGCAGGCCCGTCAGTTTCAGAACATATATAATTTGCGAATATTTGGTGTGTTTGGGCCTTATGAAGATAATAAAAGATTCATTTCTTATTGTATTATCAAAGTACTTCGCAAAGAGGTTATAGAAATTCATCAAAATAGGATATTTGATTACTTGTATGTAGATGATCTGATTACAATTACCGGACAGTTTATTAAAAAAGATTTTAAATATAGGGCGTATAATGTTTGTACCGGGAAGGGGCAGGATTTAATTAAATTGGCTAATAAAGTTATTCAAATAGCGGGTAATAAGGTTAGTGTTAAGGTGTTAAAACCCGGTCTTAACAGAGAATATACCGGGGATAATACTTTGTTATTAAAAGAAATAAAAATGCAATTCGAAAATATTAACAATTCAATAGAAAAACTGGTACAATACTACAAAACTGCAAATATCAGAGTATAGAAAACCGGAGGACTTATGATTAACAGGCCATTGACAAAATTAGAAATAGAAAAAAGAAATCAATTAAAAAAGAATAAACCTTTGGTATTTGAAAAGGTAATGAAATATGATGAGAAACTGGCTAAAGGTGAAAGTATTGCCATTATCCAGTTTCAATATGATTATGCCTGTAACTTTCATTGCCAGCATTGTTCAATCAGCAGCTTCAGGCATAAAAAAGGGGAAAGGTTCTTTAAAATAGACGATGTAAAAGAATTATCCAGACAGGCAGATGAATATGGTTTGGGTCATTTAGATTTGACAGGCGGGGAGCCTTTGGTTTTTAAAGATCTTGACAAGGTAATAGAAGCTATAGATCCTAATAAGTTTTATCTCCAAGTTGATACTAACGGCTGGTTAATGGACGAAGTTGCCGCTAAACATTTAAAAAGTATTGGTGTTGACAAGATACAATTAAGTCTGGATAATTTAAACGGGGCGGAGCATGATGATTTTAGAAAGAAACCTGGTTCTTTTGATAAAGCAATCCGTTCCATTGATGCAATAAAAAGTGCAGGCCTGAATATGCAGCTGGCTACAGTGGTGACTCATCAAAGGGTTCATTCTGACGAGTTTATTCAATTTTTGGAGTTTGCCGGAAAAAAGGAATGTGCCGTGTCTGTTGTGTTCCCAAAGCTTGTCGGAGAGTGGGAAGGGCGTACGGATTTAGCAATAACCGGGGAAGATATCGCATATATACATGAACTTAGTTCAAAGTATCATGTCTATGATCACCTCAGTCCAAAGTACGGGCAGGATCTTGGCTGTCTTGCTGTTAAAGGTATGATCTCTATAACTAAATGGGGGGATGTGCTTCCTTGTCCATGGATGTATTTTTCTCTTGGCAATTTCTTTAAAGAGCCGCTTAAAGATATATTGAAAAAGGGTATGAAATATTTTTCTAAAAACGAGAGAAAGTGCTTAGTGTCTGAAGATAAGGATTTTATAGAAAAGTATATTTCTAAAACATATGGAAAAGATTTACCTGTGAAAATAGAGGAGATAATGGGTTCGAGATGAACCGGAGTATATTTAAATTTTTAAAAAAATAAGGAAAAAAACTTAAAAGGGAGCGTGCTATGAAGCTGATAAGTATTGTAACTCCTTGTTATAACGAAGAAGAAAATGTACGGGAAGTTAACAGACAAGTAAAAGAAGTGTTCGAAAGGCTTCCCGGGTATACTTTTGAACATATATTTATTGACAATGCTTCAACGGATAAAACTGTGCAAGTATTAAGAGAGATGGCCGCTGAAGATAAAAAGGTGAAAGTAATAGTAAATTCAAGGAATTTTGGACATATACGTTCACCGTTTCATGCTTTTTTGCAGACCAAGGGTGATGCTGCAACTATTCTGGCTGCTGATCTTCAAGAACCGCCTGTTTTGATATATGATTTTATTAAAAAATGGGAGGCAGGCTATAAAATTGTCATAGCAATTAAAAGAAAAAGTGCCGAAAATAAATTGATGTTTTTTTTAAGAAGAATGTATTATAAGCTTGTCAAGAAAATGGCAGATATAGAACTTGTACAGAATTTTGGAGGATACGGGTTGTATGACAGGAAGGTTATTGAAATACTGAGAGAGGTTAACGACCCTTACCCGTATTTCAGGGGATTGATCTGCGAAATAGGGTTTGAAAGAGCAGAAATAGAATTCGACCTGGCTGTCAGAAAAAAAGGTAAAACCAAAAACAATATTTATACTCTCTTTGACATGGCGATGTTGGGCATTACAAGTCATTCAAAAGTCCCTCTAAGACTTGCCACGATGATGGGGTTTTTTGGCGCAACTATAAGTATACTTATTGCTGCCGGATATTTTGTGTATAAACTGATATTTTGGGATAGTTTCACTGTTGGTATAGCCCCGCTTGTAATTGGTCTTTTCTTCTTTGGGGCCGTACAGCTTTTTTTTATAGGAATACTTGGAGAGTATATAGGAGCTATATTCACTCACGTACAAAAACGTATGCTCGTTGTTGAAAAAGAAAGAATAAATTTTGAAGAAGGAAAATAGGCAAAGCTGTAATATTGATATTTAATCATGAGAGCAATAGGAGTGAAGATGTCCGGATTTAGGAATATTATTTCTTCAGTAAGAAGTTTTTTAAAAGAACATATGTGGTCTTTTATGCTCTTCCTGTTAATAGGATTTTTATTCATTATTATTGTTCAGCAGCCGGGCAGGCAGCTTTTTGGGCATGATGTAGCTTTGCAGGGCGATGGAATACCCTTTATGGAAGATGTTATAAGCAAAGGAAGACTGCCTTATTGGAATCCTTATATTAATGCAGGGATGCCTCATATGGCTTCAATGAATGCCAATATTGTATTTTTTCCGACTACCCTGATTATACTTTTACTCGGTTTACCTGTTCATTTATACTTTCTTTATGATTGTTTTACCGGAATAGTCCTTGCCGGTATTTTTATGTATCTTTTTATTCGCGGTATGAATTTTTCTAAATTAACCTCCTGTATCTCCGGAGTATTCTTTATAGCCTGCGGCAGCTTTTTTTCTTATATTAATCCCGGACATGCCGTTATTATGATTGCATTAGCTTTTCTTCCTATAATATTTTACTTTATTAAAAAGGGAGTAGAAGAGAATAAGTTTATTTATTATCTGCTTGCCGGATTTATGCTGGGTCTTCAATCCCTGGTTTGCATGTATCAGGTTACTTTTTATACAGCCGCATGCATGACTGCATATTTTCTTTTTCTTTTTATAACAGAGAAAAAAAAACCGAAGCACCTCTTATATTATTTTGCGACTGCAGTAACAACCGTATTTGCCGCAGCAATCCAGCTTTTTCAGTCCTACTATTTCCTTAAATTTACTTTTAGAGCAGGTGTTAATTATGAATTTTTTACCTCCTGGTCATTTCATCCTTTGGAGACTATTGTTTATATTTATCCGAAATTTTTTGGATTTCTTGAATCGACCTATTGGGGAAAAAGTCAATTCTGGCTGCATAATGACTACCTCGGCATAATTCCTTGGATCTTTGTTTTTGCTGCAATATATTTTGTATTTAAAGATAAACGTGTTAAATTCTTCCTCTTTATGGCAATAAGTACCTTGATTTTGGCTTTTGGAGGTTTTACTCCTCTTTATAAATTGCTTTTTAAAATTCCGGTAATAAATGGTTTCAGGAACTCAACGCGGTGGCTGGGATTTTTTGCTTTTTCTATTATTACTCTGGCAGCTTTCGGTTTTGAGTATATAAAAGAATATTTTAAGGTTAAAAAGGAAGAGCAAAATAGTAATAAGATGCGTGTATTTTTTCGCGTGCTGATGGTTATACTTATAGTATTCCTGAGTGTATATATATTATTCTCTTCAAACCAGTCCTCAATGGTAAATGATCTAAAAGGACTTGAGCAATTCAATAAACGGTTTCCTCCTCCGAATCTTGATTATGTGGCTCAAATTCTTTATCAGATGATAAAAGATGATATGTTCCTCTTTGTCGTGTATTTTTCTATCGGGATGTCTCTTATCTATCTTATGGTTAAAGGTAAGCTGGGGAAGGGATTGTTCTTTGCAGGGTGTTTGCTGATGGTATTTTTGGATAATGGAATACGTTTTATGGCTCCAAGAACCTTCAATGTTGCAGGAAGTGAATATAAGGTTCAATGTGTAAAAACAGAACCGGCAAATCAGGAAGATCCGAGAAAAACGGATATTCATAATTTCTTGAAAAATGATAATTCCCTTTATCGGGTGATGCCTGTAGGTGATTTGTTTACCAAAAATTGGTTTGTTTCCGAAAAAATTCAAAGTTGCGGAGGATATCACAGCGCTCCGCTTGAAAATTATACTATAGTGCAGAATAAAGGATTATTAAATGATTTCAGATTCCTCAGTTTACTTAATGTGAAATATGTCATCTCTGATAATCAAATAGCTCATCCATACCTCCGGCTTGTAAATGACGGTAAAGTGAAAATCCACCAAAACATTTCAATATTGCCCCGGGCATTCCTATATTCTCAAGCTGTTGTGCTTGAAAAAGAAAAAATGTTTGCTAAAATGCTGGAACAATCTTTTGAACCTCAAAAAGCTATAATGCTCAATGAAAGCATTCCGGAAACTCTTGATAATGTGAAATACGACGGGAAAGAAGCCGTTATAACAAAATATGAAGAAAATAAGATAGATTTAGAAGTTGAAAGTTCAGGAAATTCAATGCTCTTTATTAGTGAGGTTTATTATCCTGAGTGGAAAGCTTATGTTGACGGGAAGGAGACAAAGATTTACCAGGCTTTTGGACTTTTCAGGTCGATATATCTGCCAAAAGGCAAACATAATGTTGAGTTCAGATGGGATGCGAAGATATTCTATATAGGTGCGAGTGTTTCACTTTTTATTGCTTTCCTGATAATATTTTATGGTTCATTACTCTTAAAAAAAGAAAAAAGAGAGGAGAAGGGTTCTTAAGTTTTTGATTTTGTATCGTCTTTAATCCTATTGGAAATGAATGTGGTAATTCTTTTGACAAAAAAGTATATTAATGCTAAAATTTAGATGAACTTTTTCAATAGACATGTTACCGTGTAAATGAATAACTTGATTGAAATGGAGGAACTTTATGAAAAAGCTTCTGCATCTTCTTGCTCTGTTAATTCTCCTTCCTGCGGTATCTTATGCATTATATGACGATTTTTCCGGGTATGAAAGTTATTATGAAGTGATAGATAATTGTGTGAGCTTAGCACCGCATTCTGTGAGTTGGGTGTCTGATACAACACTTACTGGGGCTGCAAATCTTGCAATCGGTACAGGGGCGACGACTGTAACATCTCTGCAATTTGATAAAAATAATTTAAGGTCGAACGTGACCATAAATGGCAATGGAATTTATCCTTCGGCGTCATTAAATCAAAGGAATATCACAGGGATGAATGATGGTTATGTCACATGTCTGCTCAGCGTCCCGACGATAACAGGTAGTATTTCCCCGGTATCAATTGAATTGACTTCTTCGGCAGTTATAACCATTGGAAGTAAGCTTACAGGTTCGATCAATATCACAATTGATACGGCTACAACGGGATTTACTTATTTAAAATCTTCAGCAATGTCAATATCGGGATCTGCTTTTGATTATTCGAGTATACAGTCTGCCAGTATAAAAATTACGGCACCTCAGCTTACAACATTTTTTGGTGCGCAGATTTCGAATATCCGTGTTATTTCTAACAGGAATACTACAGGAGGGGTCTGGAATGAAGGAAGCGGAATCTGGGAGATCTTTAAAGTTAATTCTGATACTGTATATTCTCAACTCGAATCTTCCGGCTCAAATTCGTCCAATCCTCAGTTATTTACTAAGTCCCAGTACAAGGATTTTGTTTACAGTGCAAAGTTCAAGGTAGTAAATGATACGAATGCTTATAATGATGCGAGTCTTATTTTCAGATATATCAGCGGTAATTACTATAAATTTGTTGTGACAAAATCAGGAAGTAATGCCGTGTTGAAAATAAAGAAAAACAATACTGATACTTCGACTTTAACTATTACAAGCACAGCTGTTTTTGATGCTGATACATCGGGGACGGTATTAACCGGTAATTCTTTCTGGTTAAAAGCAGAGGTAAATGGCAGTAATATTAAAACTTATTATGCGACGAATACGACTCCCTTGACATGGGTCCCCGGACCAATCGTTTCTGATCTTACAAATCCTGTTTTGAGCGGGTACGTCGGTGTTTGTTGCGACAAGAAATACATTATCGATAATGTAGAAGTGCTTCCTGCGCCGACATCACCTAATGCTAATGGCGGGGATAGTGTAGTGAAAATCAACTGGACAGTGGGTTATTCTTATGCTGGTGAGATAGCAGGCTATAATATTTATAGAAGTACTACCGCCGGAACTTACGGTGCTACTCCATATGCTTCTACAACAGGTACAAGCTACAATGATACGAATGTTGTAAACGGTAATTCATATTATTATAAGATCACGTCGGTTATTTCTACGAAAACATCTACGGGAACGTTAACGACTGATGAATTGCCTCTGGCATTTGCTGCTGAGCTTAATGCAAATCCGCATCCCGGAGTTAAAGTTTTAAATAATCCTTTTATGCCCAATAGTGCAAATAGTGCGGCAAATAAAATACAATTTACGGTGTATAATCCTTCAGGTGCTGCGACAGAGTTAAAAGTTTATCAGCCTACCGGAGTACTGGTGAGAACTATTCCCGGCGCGGATACAATAATTTATTGGGATGGGACAAATAACGGCGGAAGCATAGTTGAGGGCGGTATTTATATGTGGCAGATTACGGTTGATAATACATTAGCCGGAAGCGGCACTATGGTTCTTGCAAAGTAAATACGAGAGCTTAAATAAAAATAAATCCGAAGCACGAAATAAGTATAAACTGAAAAAGAGAATTGAAAAGAGAAAAAGATAAGGCATAGCAAGGTCTGTTTTGTCGCAAGTTTTAAATTTAGAATTTCGAATTTGCTTTATACTGGGGGCTTTATGAAGAAAATATTTATTGCATTCCTTGTTTTTACGTCCTGCTTTTACGGCGCTTTTTATGATATGGGAGCGGGGGCCCGGTCAATAGGGCTTGGAGGTAGTTTTGCCGGTATTGCGGATGATTCAAATGCGATGTACTATAATATATCAGGCATAGGACAGATGAAAGAGATGAGTTTTACGGCAACCTATAGTTCTTATTTTGCAGAGTTTTATGAAGGATATGCTGCTTTTGTTGTTCCAATTTATAAAAAGGGAGCAATAGGTATCGGCTGGACTGATACAATTGCCCCTTATTACAATGAGAATATTATAACCCTTGGTTATTCTTACCCATTAGCAAAGAATTCTTACATCGGAGCCGGTGTGAGATTTTTTATGAAAGGCTATTCTCCCGATGTTTCTACCCCTTCATATTCAGAGTTCACAACAATGAACGCTTCAGGGTTTGGTCTGTGTTTAAGCGGGTTTACAAAATTAGGAGATGCTATGGCTGTGGGTGTGTCTCTGGAAAACTTGAATCAGCCGGATGTCTCAATAAAATATCAGGATACTGTAGCAGCTGTATACAGGATGGGAGTTTCTTATAAGATTATGAAAGATTTGTCGGCTGCAGTACAGGGTGATATGAGGAACGGAGAAATTAAAGCCTCTGTTGGTTCAGAATACTTTATTAATGCGAAGTTTTTTGAATCGTTTGGTTTAGGTGATTCAAGTATCGCTGTCAGGGCAGGTTATGTCAGGGGTACAAAAAGTCTTTCAAATATTTCTGCGGGTTTCAGTCTCCTGTTTCCTTCTAAACTTCTTGACTTGAGGTTGGATTATTCTTTTACTTTACCTATAGGCTATGTTGATGGAGTAAATTCGCACAGGATTACTGTTAATCTTTCAGAACCAAAGCCTTTACACGCTATTTAATTTTGACAGTAAAGTCGGTGTTTTTTTATTTTTTACTGCCAGCTTTTCTTTTTAGAGAAATATGACCTTTCTGAATTATGTATGTTTTCCTTGGGCAATTACCGTAAAATGCATAATAAGCGGCGTGGTTAATTACTTTAAAATAGAATAATACGGGGATAAATATGCTTGTCTCGATAGATTTCTGGTAAGTAAAATCTTTACTACAAAGCGGTTTTATGATATTATGTAAACATGAAACCAAAAGTAGTAGTTGTGATGCCGGCTTATAATGCCGCTAAAACAGTGCAGGTGACTTTTGATGATATCCCCAGGAAATATGTAGATGAAATAATACTTGTGGATGATGCTTCTCATGATGAAACTGCGAAAAGAGCGCGTGAACTCGGGCTGAAAGTATTTGTTCATCCGGAAAACAGGGGATACGGCGGAAATCAGAAGACCTGCTATACTGAAGCTTTAAAAGAAGGTGCTGACATTGTAATAATGCTGCATCCGGACTATCAATATGATCCAAAATTAATTCCTGAAATTATTAAGCCTATAGTTGAAGGTAAAGCCGATCTGGTGCTGGCTTCCAGACTTTTAAGCGGTACTGCTATTTCGGGAGGGATGCCCCTATATAAGTTCATAAGTAACAGGTTCCTTACTATTTTTGAAAATCTGTTTTTAGGTCAGAAATTATCGGAATTTCATACCGGATACCGTGCATACAGCAAGAAGTTACTGACAACCATTCCATTTATGAATAATTCGGAGAATTTTGTATTTGATACGGAGGTTATAGTTCAAACTGTATATTTTGGGTTTAGAATTACAGAAATTCCCTGTCCTACCAGATACATGAAAGATGCGTCTTCGATTAATTTTAAAAACAGTTTAGTTTACGGACTTCAGACTCTCCTGTCAATTCTCAAATTCTCTTTAGCCAAAATAGGGATAATAAAGTCAAGGATTTTTATAAGGTAAGGGAGAACCGGCTATGATATTATTCCTTTGTTCGAAAGCTGCTCCGGAACGACGGAGGAGAAATTGAGACTTCATAGTTCAATACTTCGGGATTCATGGAAAAGCATAAAGACTGTATTATTAGCTAACTATTTACGTTATTTTAAAAAAAAAGTAAATCCGGAATCATTCCGGATTTCAAAAGTAAAGAGAGTTTTAGTCGTAAGATTGGATAAGGTAGGGGATCTCATTCTTTCAACTCCGGTTTTTGAAAATATAAAGAATACAATTCCTGATGTTAAAATATCCGCTTTAGTCAGAAGCTATAATTCCGGAGTATTGAAAAATAATCCTTTTGTGGATGAAGTCCTGGAGTATGACAATTATAATGACAGGGAAAAACTTAAGAATAGTAATTATGATCTTGCCATCAGTCTTATATATGATTTTAGTCTTGAGGGCGCTTATGCTTGTTATCTCAGCCGTGCGGCTTATCGAGCCGGATTTAAGGATAAGTATTCTGAAGAGTTTTTTAATATATTAATAGAAAAAAATAAAGCTCCAAAATATGAGCTTCTTAGAAATTTGGATCTTATAGAAAAGCTTGGGTTTGGAACCGGTGTAATAAAAAGCAGATTATACCCGGAAAGTAAGGAAGTTGAGCAGTCTTTAGAATATTTTAAAAGTGTTGGTATAGGAAAAACAGATCTAGTTATAGGCTTTAATCCGGGCACCGGAAGAAAAAGGCGGGAGTGGCCTTTGGAAAAATATATTGCTCTTGGGAAAATTCTAACATCGGAATATAATGCTAAGATAATTGTGTCGTGGGGAAAAGCAGATAAGACTATTGCGGAAAAAATTGTAAAGAATATTGGAGCTAACGCTTATATGGCTTGTGAAACTGATATCCTGCAGTTAGCTTCTTTGATGAAAAGATTTAAATTGCTTGTTTGCGGAAATACCGGACCGGCTCATGCTGCAATGGCTATGGAAGTACCCTTGGTTGGTTTGTACGGGGAAAATGACCATCTCAATTGGACTCCACAGGATAAAAGTAAGCTTCAGGTAATATCGGCAAAACGCTGCTCTGATATTGAAGTAGCCGAGGTTCTTACCGGCATAAAGGGTTTTCTATGAAAATATCAGCTGTTATAGTAATGAAAGATAAAACAGAGAATATTGAGAGATGCCTGAAAACAATATATGGCTGGACGAGTGAAATAATAATGGTTACAAGTTCATCCTCAAAAATAAAAAGAAAAATTATGAAAAAATATGAAGTTAAAGTATTGATATTTGATGATAACCGGGAGAAAATGATACAAAAGGGGATTAAAACTTCAAAGGCAGATTGGGTTGTTGTCCTGAATGCTGATGAGGAAATATCTATTCCCCTGAAGATAGAGATGAGAACTAAGTTGTCCGGTGTAATCCAGGATCGTGTAAAAGTTAAAATTGTAAAAAACTATAAGGATATCTGGATTCCTGAATCTGACTTGGAAACAAGAATTTATAAAAGGTATGTCTGGCAAAAAGGAAATGAGAGTGCTGTCTTTAGCGGTTCGATAAGAAAATACTCTCAGGCTGAGTTCCCGTTGAAACCGGTGCTTAAGAAAATGGATATTAGAAAAATTCTTGTAATAAAGCTAAGGGGTATAGGTGATACAGTTCTTATGACGCCGCTTTTGGCAAATCTTAAAAGGTACTATAAAGATGCAGCGATTACATGTGCTGTATATCCGGCCAACAGGGAAATTATTAAAAACAATCCTAACATTAAAGCAATTATAACTTTTGACGGTATTTTTGATGCTTTTTTTAAAATATTTAAAGCCGGTAAATTTGATTTGGTTTTATGCCCGCAAGCAAGTTTAAGAACAGCATTGCTGGCTGCGGCTTCCGGAGCTGACTATAAGGTTGTAAATAATCATAACGGGAAAAATTATTTCAGCAGTTTTAGAGTGAGAAAACCTGAAGAATATGAAGATGCAATTGACAGAGATCTGGATTGTTTGAGGGCAATAGGGATACCGGTTAAAACAAGGAAAGTGGAAGTTAAACTTTTGAAAAACGAGCTGATTAATATCAGGAAATTTGGATTTTCAATACGTGATAAAATAATCGGGATAAATGTTTCTGCCAGCAGGCAGAATAAAATGTGGTTTAAAGAACGGTTTGCGGATCTTGCAGACAAATTGATAAAAGAACGTTTTAAAATAATATTTATTGAAGATCCTCAAAATCCTGAAGCTTTAGAACAAGTAATAAAATTAATGAAAAATAAACCATTTACGATTTGTGAGCGAAACTTGAGAAAAGTTATGGCTCTCTTGTCCGGCTTCAATCTCTTCATAGGAAATGACTCAGGATTGCTGCATGCTGCCGTTGCTCTTGGAGTTCCTTCGATATCTATTGTGGGACCGGAAGAGTCTCAAATATTTAATCCGTACAATTCTAAAGATAAGCATTATACGCTTAGCGCTGATGTGAATTGCAAGCCTTGCTGGAAAAATGACTGCAATATGCCTCTGTGTCTTGATGCGATAACAGTGAATCAAGTGCTACAGGTTGTTTTAAAGGCGGTTAAATGATTGCAAATATAAGTGCTGTTATTATAACGAAGAATGAAGAACATAATATTATTGACTGTCTGCAGACGCTTGATTTTGTGGATGAAATTATTATTGTCGATTCAGAGAGCAGTGATAAAACAGTATATTTAGCCAAAAGGTATACAAAAAAGATATTTACACGAAGATGGGACGGTTATGCCTCGCAGAAAAATTATGGCATCTCAAAGGCAAAAAATGAATGGATCCTGAGTCTTGATGCTGATGAGAGAGTATCGGAAGAGCTAAAACAGGAAATTAAGTCCTTGAATTTTGATAAAGAAGGATATTTATTCCCAATAAAGAACTTTTTCCTGGGAAGATGGCTCAGGTATGGCGGTCAATATCCTGATTACCATTTGAGGATGTTTAAAAAAAGCAAAGGCAGGTTTTCTTATGGTATTAAAGAAGTCCATGAAACAGTGAGTATCGGCAAAGGTATGGTTTTTAAATTAAAAAATCCTGTATTGCATTATTCCTATACTTCGGTTTCTGCATATTTCCATAAATTCAATTCCTATACATATCTTGAAGCTTCAGGCCGATTTCGGAGGAATAAAAAACCAAGTTGGTACGGAGTGTTTATCCGTCCGACGATAAGATTTTTAAAATATTATATAGTAAAACTGGGAATATTAGACGGCATACGGGGTTTGCTGTTTCACTCTTTCTCTGCCTTTTATGTGTTCTCTTCTGAACTTAAGCTCTATGAAATGTATAAATTTGACAAAAAGGAAATTAAATGGAGAAGTTAAGATACTTGCCTGTCTTGATGTATCATAATGTTATAGATAAAAAAACGGCAAAAAAATGGAATAATTTTCACGTAGAGACAATTCAGTTTGAAAAACAAATGGATATCCTGGTTAAAAGGGGTTATACCTGTTTGAACTTTGAAGATTTAGAGAATATACTTAAGGGTCAAAAAGAGTCTCCTGAGAAACCTGTTATGATAACCTTTGATGATGCTTATTTGGAAACTATAAATAATGTTATCCCCATACTTGCTTTACGAAAACTAAAAAGTGTGTTTTCAGTAGTAACCGGATGTATCGGTAAAAAGAGCAATTGGGAAAAGGAAATTGACGGTTCTTTGACCATTTCAGAAGAACAAATACAAAAATATACGGGAACATTAGTATCTTTTGAATCACACACCGAAAATCATGCCTATCTTGCAATGTGTAGTGTTCAGGATGCTGAAAGAGACCTGGTAAACTCAAAAAATACTCTGGAAAGTATTACAGGAAAAAAGGTGCGGGCTGTTTTTTATCCTTACGGAAATTATAATGAAAATGTGAAGAGTTGTGCCTCCAAAGCCGGATATATGTTCGGGATTGCAATAGCTTCCTCCAAACGCACTGTTCTTCAGGATTATTTTGAAATACGAAGAGTATTTATTAAACCTACCGATAGTCTTGTTGATTTTAAAAGAAAAATTGCCCCATGGTATATTTGGTTCAGGGGCTTTAGGGAAGCTTGTAGAGCCTGGAGAAGAAGACATGATGAATAAGGCGGGAGTATTTTTAGACAGGGATGGGACTATTAATATTGAGAAAGAATATCTTTCTGATCCCAAACAGCTGGAACTTTACTCCAAGTCGGCAAAAGCAATAAAAGAATTAAATGATGCAGGGATCCCTGTAGTAGTCGTGACTAACCAGTCAGGTATAGGCCGTGGAATGTTTACAATTGAAACGCTTAATAATATTCATTTAAAATTGGCGAAAATGCTAAAGAAAGAAGCCGGTGCGGTCATTGACTGTGTTTACTTTTGTCCCCATACTCCAAAAGATAAGTGCGCTTGCAGAAAGCCACAGCTCGGTATGATAGAAAAAGCAGGTAAGGAACTGAATATTGATACGGAACATTCATATTTTGTCGGTGATAAAGTCTGCGATATTAAGATGGGGCGGAAAGCGGGAGGAAAGAGTGTTTTGGTCCTTACCGGTTACGGCAAAGTAGAAAAGAAGGATATTTCATGTCAGCCGGATTATATAGCTCAGGATTTGATGGAAGCGGTAAAATGGATATTGAAGGACATTAAAAAGTGAAACTTCTTAAAACAGAGGATATAAAAAAGGTGCTTTTCGTAAGATTGCGATTCATTGGAGATGTCATAATTTCTACTGCCATTATTAGAGACCTTAAAAAGAGATTCCCGGAAATGAAGCTGGATTATCTCGCGGAAAAGATACCGCTAAAAATGCTGGAAAATAACCCTGACATAAATAATATGATAGAGGCGGAAAAAGGGAACCTGTTTACTTTTAAGAATATATTGAAAATAAGAAAAAAACGTTACGATGCTGTGATAGATGTATTTGGGAATCCAAGAAGTGCCCTGCTGACATTTCTTTCCGGAGCAGAATACAGGATTGGCTGGAATATCCGCGGCAGGGCTTTTTGTTACAATACTTTCATTGAAAGAAAGGATATTATTGATCCTTCCCTAAAGAGTGATTCTATAGATGCCTATGAAGATGCTGTCAGGATGTTTGGGATAGAAAAGAGCGAAAGGGAAACAAAGTTATATTTGTCTGAAAGTGAAAAGGCCTTTGGGGAAGCTTTTAAGAAGGATCATTCCCTTCCGGAGTCGTCAAATATTATAGGTATTCATCCGGGATGCAGGCGGGGTGAATCGTTTACCTGGCCTAAAGAAAAATATGCAGAGCTTTCCGACAGATTGATAACCTCCGGTAACAAAGTTCTGCTTTTTGGCGGACCTTTAGATAAGGTTGTTAATGATGAGGTTGTAAAAGCAATGAAAAATAAACCGGTGATAGTCAGTACCCGGAGTATTCGCGAAGATTTAGCGGTTATGAGTATTTGTGATTGCTTTGTGACAAATAACCACGGTCCCGTGCATATGTCCGCCGCTTTAAATATCCCTACTGTGGGTATTTACAGGTATGACGAGTCGTATTTATGGTTCCCCTACAAAGATCCAAAGTTTAAAGTAATAGATAATAATACCGGTTGTGAAGTATGCAAAAGCAGTGACTGTGCTTCCCCAAAATGTATGACTGAAATAACCGGAGAAAGAGTATTTAATTCAGTTATTGAACTGCTTGACAGAAAAGATAAGAAGAATAATAAGGGGGGTATTTAAGCTTTGCAGATAGTTGAAGAAGAAATAAAAAAGATAGTTATAATAAGGTTCAAAGCGCTTGGGGATATTCTTTTGACCCAGTCTGCGTTAAGGGCTGTCCGTGAAAAATATCCAAAGAGCAAAATATATATGCTTGTCAATAAGGAAGCAGAGGATATACTGTCGGGACTTGATCTAGTTGATGAAATTATTTGTTTTGATAAAAATAAGGGAAAACCATTAATAAGAGACCTGGATTTAATAGAAAGGATAATGGATTTGCGTCCGGAAATGGTAATTGATCTTTTTGGAAATATGAGAAGCGCGCTTATTTCATTTCTAAGCGGGGCAAAATACAGGGTCGGCGGTTCCTGGAGAATAAGAAAGTATTTTTACAATATGAGAGCAGGCGTAGCCCCTCTTGATACATATATTTCTGATGTTATGCTGAGTATCGTAAGAGTAGCGGGTTGTGAGACCGGGAATAAAAGATTCAGTATTAATGTCGGAGAATCTGATAAAAAAGAAATAGATAATATATTTAACGAGAATGATCTTTCAGGGAAAAAAATAATCGGGGTGAATATATTCGGGACATGGCGTACTAAAAGATGGACAGTTGAAAAATATTTAAAACTAACGGATAAGCTTGTTAATGAAGGATATACTGTTGCCCTTCTGGGTGGAGGACAAAAAGAAATTGATGAACTTAATAAAATAAATCCGGCAGGGAAGTATCTGATCCTGGCCCAGCCGGATATTAAAAAGATAGCAGAAATAGTATCCAGATTACAGCTGCTGGTTACTAACGACGGTTTTATCAGGCATATAGCTGTAGGGCTGAACAAAAAGATAGTTACAATAATAGGGCCGACAAATAACAGTGCGATAACTCCAAAAGACTATACTAATAATATAAGCGTATCTGCAAAGCTCGATTGTTTAGGATGTGAAAAAACTGCCTGCGCTGATCTGAAATGCATGAACAATGTGAGCGTAGAACAAGTTTATGATGTAGTGAAAAGTCTTGTAAACAGATAGAGTAAGTCTTTGGTGAAATATGTTTCCCTGTTGACAAAAAGAGCAACTCTTGTTATAATGGAAACTAGGAGTACCGATATAGTTTCCGGAGTGTACAAGTGAATATTAAAGAGAAAATAATCAATATTTCCAGAGAGCTTTTCCTTTCTTCCGGGTTTTCCGGTACGACAGTGGAGGATATTTCCTCGGAATTTGGAATGAGCAAGAAGACATTTTATAAAATATTCACGGATAAAAAGACCCTGCTGCGCGTTGCAATATTTTCTCAAATAAATATGACAGAAGCAAAAGTTTCAAAAATACTTGCAGACAGAAAGACACCCTTAATGGAAAGATTTAAGAGGCTAAGTGAAACCCTGATAGCAAGTACTTTAAAGATTACGCCTGTCTTTATCCGCGATATGAAAAAAAATGCTCCTGAACTTTGGGAAGAGGTCAGTGCTAAGAGAAAGAATCTTGTACTTAAGTATTTTACACAAGTTGTTGATGAAGGTATTGAGAGTGGAGTAATAAGGTCAGACCTGGACAAAAAACTTGTTATTATTATTTATCTTGCAGCAATTGAAAATGTCATAAACCCTCAAGTGCTTTCCGAGATGGAATACAGCGTCGGAGAAGTATTTGATGTAATAATTACCATGATGTTTCAGGGTGTTCTTACGGATAAAGGCAGAAAGAATCTAAAAGAACTTAAAAAGGCAAGTGAAAATAACAAAACACAAAAGACGTTACTTTAATTTATGATCTCTCAATCAGGAGGTATAATTATGAAAGCTGTTTTAATGGTGTTAATAATGCTGGTTGCGGCCTGGGCAGGGACGTTGCCTTGGGATTATAACGCAGCAAAAAATATTCTCTTTGAGAAGAACCGCGAGATTCTTCTGGCAAAACAAAGCGTTCTTGATGCTGAGGGGAAATTTACGGATGCATCTTCCGGATATTTGCCCAAGCTTTCTTTATCCGGAGGTTATAACTACATCTCTAATGTCCCTGTTATCCAGATGCCGGCTCCTATAAACAGAGCCATACAATTTGGTGCGAGTGACAACTGGATATTTAAAGCATCGTTAAATCAAACCATCTTTGACTGGGGAAGAATGTTTTTAGCTCCCGAAGTTGCCGGGAAAGGACTGGAAGCCGGAAGGCTGGAACTTGAACAAGTGAAAGCACAGGCGCTTTTTAATCTCAACCAGGCATTTTATTCCGTTATCCTTTCGAAAAAAATACTGGAGACCAACGAGGAGTCATATACATTATCTGAAGAAAATATTAAAATGGCGGACTCGCGGTTAAAAGCCGGAGCCGGCTCTTCTTTTGACTCGCTCCGGGCAAAAGTGAGGGGTTCGAATATTAAACCGCTCCTTGCGAAAAGCAGAAATAATTATGAGCTGGCGCAGCAGAACCTTAAAAATCTTCTGGGAGTTCCTCTGGCGCAGGAAATAAAAGTAGAAGGAGATTTTAAAGAAGTCGAAGGTGTTGAATTTAAAGCTGAGAGCTTTGAGCCTGCACTTAAAAAAGCTCTTTCAGACAGGGTAGAGCTTAAGAAGGCAAAAGCGAGAAAAGAGATTACAGAAGCCTCTCTTGCTTTAACCGCCACGCAGGATAAACCCTTGCTTACGGGTGCTTTGAGCTATAATTATCAAAATCCGTATTATTCCCAGCTTGCCTGGGTGGAGAGCTGGAATGCAGGTGTGTTCCTTACAATTCCTCTTTTTGACGGCTTTTCTACGGCCGGGAAATATAAACAGGGTGAAGCCGCGGTAAAGTCCTCTGAGCTTGCAAAAGCGCAGATAGAAAATATGATAGAGCTAGAGGTTAAACAGGCGGTTTTGAACATGAACGAAGCAAATGAAAGGATACTCTCTCAGTCAGACAGCGTAAAGCAGGCGGAGGAGTATTACAAAATAGCAGAAGCCAGCTATACGAGCGGTATAAATACTAATTATGACGTAATGGATGCGCACCTGAGCCTTCTTACGGCCAGAACTGCATACCTGCAGGCACTGTACGATCTGACGATAGCGAAAGCCGCGTTTTTGAAAGCAACAGGAGAACTACGGTAAAGCAATGACTAAGATTAAAGCACTAAATACTAAACAATAACTAAGAATTAAGCACTAAGCACTAAGAAAAGCAATGACTAAGATTAAAGCACTAAGCACTAAACGTAAGGAAGTTTATTAATATAATTACAATGATTTATTTTAAGATTTAATTATTAAGTATTAGTGATTGTTTAGAATTTAGTGCTTAGATCTTAGTAATTGATTTTATTAGTTTAGTTGTTAGAATTTAGCATTTAGTAATTGTTTAGAATTTAGTGCTTAAATCTTAGTAATTGATTTTAAAGGGGGTTTTATGGATAAACGCAGGATAATAGTTCCAATAGTTCTGGTTTTAGGTATTTCCGCTTATTTCGTAATCAGCGGTATAAATAATTCAAGGCGTAACGGTCTTTCCGGTTCCGGAACCATTGAGGTAACGCAGGTTGACATCTCATCCAAGATAATGGGGAAGATTGAAAAGATGACGGTGGAAGAAGGAGGAAGGATTAACAGGGGCGGTCTTGTAGCTGAACTGGCGCACGATGAATTAAATGCTCAGCTTAAACAAGCCAAAGCCTCCCTGAATGGTGCTTCTGAGGTTATGGTACAGATAAGGGCGCAGTACAAGAATGCTGAGGATAATTATAAGAGAGCAGGAGAGCTATTAAAGGCCGGTTCCGCTTCCAAGCAACAGTTTGACCAGCTTGAGACCCAATACAAAGTTCTTGAGTCCCAACTTAAATCAAGTACAGAACAGAAAAACCAGACAGAAGCTCAGGTTTCCTATATTTCAGCTATGATCGATAATTGTTATCTAAAGTCACCGATAGACGGTGTGATACTGAGTAAGAATGCAGAAGAAGGCGAGATGCTTAGCCCCGGAATGGCAGTTGCAACTGTCGGGAACACAGAAAAGCCATATTTAAAAATTTATATTGCAGAGACGGAACTAGGTAAAGTAAAACTCGGACAGAAAGCTGAAGTAACAAATGATTCGTTTCCGGGGAAAAAGTATGAAGGGAAAGTAGTGAATATTGCCTCGCAGTCGGAGTTTACACCAAAAAATATTCAGACTAAAGATGAACGGACAAGATTGGTTTTTGCGGTAAAAATACTCCTTGATAATGTAAAGGACGAACTAAAACCGGGAATGCCTGCGGATGCGGTAATAAATGTCAAAGATAATTGAAGTTAAAGACATTATAAAGGATTACTCCGGAATCAAAGTTATAGATAAGGTTTCCTTCTCTGTAGAGGAAGGGGAAATATACGGTATCGTGGGTCCGGACGGAGCGGGTAAGACTACTACTGTAAGGTTAGTCTCCGGAATAATTGATGTAACCTCCGGAGAGGTTTCTATTTCAGGGATAGATATTAAAAAAAACCTGGAAGAAGCAAGAAATCTTATAGGGTATATGCCGCAAAGATTCTCCCTGTATGAAGACCTTTCTGTAGAGGAAAACATTAATTTTTTTGCAGATATTTACGGTATTAAAAAAAAGGCAAGAGCTGAAAGAATAGCAGAGCTTTATAAATTCAGCCATCTTGAAAAATTCAAAGACCGTCAGGCTCAGTTTTTGTCAGGCGGAATGCAGAAGAAACTTGCTTTAACCTGTGCTCTGATAAATTTCCCTAAAATATTAATACTGGACGAACCGACTATCGGTGTGGACCCTCTTTCCAGACAGGAGTTATGGGAAATGCTTGAAGAATTAAATAAAATTTCCGGGATAACTATACTTGTGACTACTAATTACATGGATGAAGTTAACCGTTTTGACAGGGTGGCCTTGATATATAAAGGGAAGTTTATCTCGGAAGAGAAACCAAAAGAAAAACCCGGCTCTTTTGAAGAGTATTTCATAGAGAAAATACAAGGACTGGAGAAATGATTGAAAACGGTATATTTTCAGTAGAAGCAAATAAGCTTACTAAGACCTTTGGAAGCTTTATTGCCGTTAATAGTATAAGTTTTCAAGTTAGACGCGGAGAAATATTTGGTTTTATAGGTCCAAACGGAGCCGGTAAATCCACAACCATAAGAATTCTTTGCGGTATTTTGGCTCCTACAAAAGGAAGCGCGACCGTTGAAGGTTTTGACGTGGATACGGCGTCCGATAAGATAAAAGAAATAATAGGTTACATGTCGCAAAAGTTCTCCTTGTATAACGATTTGACTGTGGAAGAAAATATAGAATTTTTTGCGGGTATTCATAATGTTGCCTCAGGAGAATTTGCTGCCCGGAAAACTGAGATACTTGAGATGGCAGGACTTAAGGGGCGAGAAAAGATCATTACTTCATTATTGTCAGGCGGCTGGAGACAGAGGCTGGCTCTTGGTTGTTCGATTATTCACAGGCCAAAAGTACTTTTTCTGGATGAACCTACGGCCGGGGTAGATCCTTTATCCCGCAGGGATTTCTGGAGACTAATTCGAAAGTTGGCAGAAGAAGGTACAACGGTATTTGTAACCACGCATTATATGGATGAGGTGGAAAATTGTAACCGTCTTGCGCTCGTTTATACCGGAGATATTATTGCAATGGGAAGCCCCGCGGAGCTTAAAGCAGCTAATAATACAGACAGTCTGGAAGAACTTTTTGTTAATTCAATTAGGAAATACACTGAAAAACAATGACTAAGATTAAAGCACTAAGCACTAAGAAAAGCAATGACTAAGATTAAAGCACTAAGCACTAAGAAAAGCAATGACTAAGATTAAAGCACTAAACGTAAGGAAGTTTATTAAAATAATTACAATGATTTAGTTTAGTTATTAGAATTTAGTATTTAGTAATTGTTTAGAATTTAGTGCTTAGATCTTAGTAATTGATTATATTTTTAGTGATTAATATTTAGGAGCTCAATAGTAAGATGAATTCTAAAATATATGCCATAATGAAAAAAGAGATTCTTCATATTATAAGGGATCCCAGATCTTTGTTTATGGCGATTGGTATGCCTATGATATTTATAGTTCTTTTCGGTTACGCCATAAATATGGATATAGATAACGTAAAAATAGTAGTGTGTAATCATGATAAGACGGCAAAGAGCAGAGAGTACATTTCCGGATTCACGGCAAGCGGCTACTTTAATATTATCAGTTATACAGACAGGGAAAATGATCTGGTGCTTTCTTTAGATAAGGGAGAGGCAAAGGCAGGTCTTATTATTCCTGCCGGGTTTTCAGATAAACTTATAAAAAATAAAGAGACTAAAATACAAGTGGTGGTGGACGGTGCGGATACCAATAGTACGAATATTGCAGTCGGTTACGTAAGGGGTATCTCTTTTCTCTATACGGCTAAGCTTACCGTAGAAACTCTTAATAAAAATGGACTGGCAAAAATTAAGCAGACTCCGGGAATAGAATCAAATATTAAAATATTTTACAATCAGGAGATGAAGAGCAGGAATTTTATTATTCCGGGGTTGATAGCCGTTATAATGAGCGTTATAATGGGTATCCTTACTTCTTTGACTATTGTTCGGGAAAAAGAAAAAGGGACCTTTGAACAGCTTATAGTCACTCCTGTTAAACCGCATGAAGTTATAATAGGGAAAATAATACCGTATTGGGTCCTTGGAATGTTTGATATGTTTCTGGTCGTTCTTGTCGGTACTCTCGTCTTTGGGGTTCCGCTTAAAGGAAATATTATTTTGCTGTTTTTCATGACCGGAATATTTGCTTTCTCAGGACTGGGAATAGGGCTTGTAGTATCGGCTCTGGCAAATACCCAGCAAGTTGCCAATCAGGTAGCCATGCTGATTTCCTTTCTTCCTGTATTTATACTTTCGGGTTTCATGTTCCCGGTCAAAAGCATGCCTGTGATTATTCAGGCGGTTACTGTTATTGTTCCGGCCAAGTATTTCCTTCTGGTGCTTCGCGGGATCTTCCTGAAAGGCAGCGGGTTGGTCGTTCTTTTTGGAGAACTTGTTGTATTGACGGTATTTGGTTTTCTGTTTATGTTAATTGCCTCAAAGAATTTCAAAAAGAAATTAAAGTGAGACCCGAAATCAGAAACAAGGAATTTCGGGTTCGATTCCGCTTCCACCAATTATATCGGGTGGATCTTTTGAAGAGATTGCAAAACTATTGGATTCCACTGATTATCAAACAGGAATATAGGTTTTAAAAAGTTTTGATTTGAATAGTTATAATTCATTTTAAGGATGAGAGTGTAGATGAAAAAAATATTTAATCTTGCAAAAAAAGAGTTTATTCAGACGTTCAGGGATAAAAAGATGCTTCCTGTTATCTTTGTAGCTCCCGTAATTCAGCTCATTCTTCTTGGTTATGCCGTTACAACAGATGTAAAGCATATTTATCTTGCGGTTATAGACCGTGATAACTCTGTTGAAAGCAGGGAACTGGTGGGAGCCGCTTTAAATAGCGGATATTTTGACTTAAAACAGGGTGTTGAAAAAGAAAGTGAGATTGAAGAAGCTTTAAGATCAGGAAAAGCGGATTTTGTCTTGTATGTACCGCCAAACTACAGTAAGAACATCAAGATGAATAAAAAAGCGTCTTTTCAAGTAATAGCGGACGGGAGCGATGCAACACTTACAGGCATAGGACTTAATTATTTAAATGAGATTGTTCAAAGAAAAAACAAAGAGATCAGGGACAAAATAATGAATAGCCGGGCCGGTTTACTTGGGAAAAGCATCTCATTTCCCCGGGTAAGTCCTGAAGTAAAAATAATGTACAACCCGGAGTTAAAAAGCGCGAATTATATGGTTCCCGGTGTTATGGCGTTAATTCTTACGCTTATGACGATGCTTTTAACTTCGATGTCTATTACAAAAGAGAAAGAAAATGGGACGCTTGAGCAACTTGTCGTGTCGCCGTTGAAACCCTACGAAATAATACTCGGGAAGACGCTTCCTTTTGTTATAATAGGGATGGTAGATGTAGTATTGGTAATAACCGGAGGTATTGTCGTCTTTAATATTCCGATTCTTGGCAGTGTTTGGCTTCTTGCCGTATGCTCCCTTATATTCATCATGAGTACGCTGGGTATAGGTCTATTTATCTCCACTATTTCCAGGACACAGCAGCAGGCGATGTTAACAACCTTCATGTTCATCTTTCCCGCAATGATCCTTTCGGGATTTGTTTTCCCTGTTACAAATATGCCGGAGCCGGCCCAATATCTGACTTATTTAATACCCTTAAGGTACTTTTTAACTATAATCAGAGGAATAATCCTTAAAGGTAACGGTATTGAAATACTTTGGCCGGAGATAGCAGCGCTTATTATTTTTGGTGTAGTTATATTTACTTTAAGCTCGATGAGATTCAGGAAGAAACTGGGATAGGGAGCCGAAGGCTCCGAAGGTTGGATGGTTTGAGGCTTAGAGGCTTGGCAAAAACAGAAAATACTATTTTCTGTCATCCCGTGCCAGGACACGGGATCCAGTCTGGTGTTCTTGTTTCTGCCTGTTGATTTACAGCTTTTGGTTTTTAGAATTTCGAGTTTGTTCTTGTTTTCACCCGTAACAAAAATAATATTGACTTCTAGTATGAACTTCGATATTATGTATTATGATACTCAAGGGGAGATCATTAATATACGTGTCTGTAGCTTTATTTTTCGGATTATTATTAATTTCTAATCTGCTTTTTGCTTTCATTATTTCCGCTTTAGTTTTTGGCCTGCCGAAATTCCTTGAGTACCGGAAAAAACAGCTGATCAATGATAAATTTAGAAGTCAATTACTTGACGGGGTGGAATTAATTGCGGGTTCACTTCGTTCGGGCATGACCTTTCAACAGGCGGTGGCATATCTCGTTAAAGAACTGCCGCAACCGTTGGCCGGAGAGTTTAAAGAAGTACAGGATAAAATAATGCTGGGCTCTAATGTTGAAAAGGCTCTCATTGAGTTAAGTCAAAAGCATAAAGATGATAATCTGGAGTTGTTCGTAACTTCTGTAATAATCTCAAGAGAAGCCGGAGGCAATCTGGCTGAAGTATTATCGAAAGTCTCAGAAAATATGAGGGAAAATGCCAGGTTGGAGGGGCAGATAAAGACCTTGACTTCTCAGGGAAAACTTTCAGGTATTATTGTCGGAGCTCTCCCGTTTGTTTTGTTGTTTTTTCTTTCTTTGATTGACAGGGATTTAATTCTTCCAATGTTTAATACAGTTTTGGGAATGTTATTAATGATAGCAGCCCTGACAATGGAACTGATCGGCGCGTTTTTCATCAGAAAAATCACTAAAATAGACTTTTGACCGGAAATCAGTGGAATCACTTCAAAATTTAGGCGGAAAAATGGTAATTGCGGTGACAATAATATTTTCAGCGGCAATATTTCTTGTGATAAGGCATCTTCAGTTTGGTTATAACACTATACTTGTTAGCAGGAGAGTTGCCGGTACCGGAGGTGTCAAAACTTCCGGTATTTCAGAGTTGTTAAAGTTTATAGTGAAAACTATTGCAGCTCTCAATTCTTACCTGCCGGTAGAAAAATATCGCGGGAAAATTAGAAGAAAGCTGATAGAGTGTAAATCTGATAAAAAATATAATCCTGATGAATTTTTGGCTTATAAAGAACTTATGGCTCTCTCCGGATTCCTTGTTGTTTTTCTGCTCTTTGATTCCGTAAATATTTATACTGTCGGAGTTACTCTCGGATTGTTTGTATACCCTGATATCAAAATTAAAAGTAATAAAGATAATTACGAGAAACAAATATTCAAAGAATTACCTTTTGCCCTGGATATTATTACCGTATGTGTTGAGGCCGGTCTTACCTTTGATAATGCCATAATAAAGTATGTTTCAAAAGCGAGGATCTCGGTGTTAAGAGAGGAGTTTGAGAACTACCTCAAGGATGTAAAAATCGGAAGACAAAGGGGAGATGCGCTGAAAGACATGTCTTTGCGGGTCAACATGTCTGATTTCTCATCTTTTATTTCTTCTATAATCCAATCGGAAAGACTGGGGACAAGTATTGCCGGAACTCTAAGGCTTCAAACCCGTCAAATTCGTACTAAAAGAGTACAAAGAATTGAAAAGCAGGCTATGCAGGCTCCGGTGAAACTTATGCTGCCTCTTGTTTTATTTATTTTCCCTGTTATATTTATCGTGATATTTGGCCCTGTTGTAATTCGCCTTATCAAAATGTTTTAATTTGAGGGGTTGTGAGGTATGTTTTTTCTGCATACAGTTTACGTTTTCATAGGAAGAAACAACCTCCGGGCAAAACGGCAAGTACCAGTTGACAATGACATAAATCCGATATATAATAAATAAAGAAATATAAGCTGTTCCGGCATGTATTATTAAAGCCGGCTTGTTATTTTTTTGATTCAGTGAGGTAATATGAGTAAACGAAAAGGTTCGATTTTGATTTTGTCAATGTTTTTGCTTACGGTGGTAACGTTATTGGGGGGAATATTCCTTACAATGACTGTTGGGAATATTAAATTGCTGCAAAAAGACAGTGAAAGGCAAAAAGCATTCTGGATAGCAAAAGCAGGTATCGCGGAATTAATATATAATTTGAGACAATACTATAATCTTTACGAACAGTATAGCGGTGAAAAGGAATTTGGAGGGGGTAAGTACAGAGTAGGAAGCGCGACACTTATAGGACGCGGTTATCATAATACCTTAGCTGTATCGGTAGGTCAATATCCGCTTGAAAGTACGGATGTAACGAATATTTCAAAATATGCGCTGATAGCGGAAGTTTCGATGAATACCTCGACAGACTATCTGCATTTCAGTGATATCGGAGTTACCCGTCCATATTATAGAACACCGTTTGCGGGTCCTGTACATGTTAATGGTGATTGTATAATCGGAAGATCCTGGGGTAATGAATTTTTTGTTAAATCAAAAGATGAATACGGTCCGGCCCTGGAAGTTTCAGGCAAACTTTACAATGCTGCGGATTGGACTCCTGGTCATTCGGAGCCTGACTCTATTGATAATTTTTTAATGGTTGGAGAAGGTACAATACCGGTACCATTTTTATTTGATATTAGTAATTATACGGCTAAATATTATGTTACTCCTGTAGGTCCGCAATCAGGCGGCTGGCCCGGATGGATTTCGACACATGGCGCGATATGGCCATATAATGCAAATCAATTTGGTGACGACCTGGTAGTAAAAAAGGAAAGAGCGGATGGAAGTAAGTATGAATACAACCTGATAGATGACAAAGATACCGGCGGCAGGGAGATTAAACTTCCCAAAGTAAACGAAATAACGTATGACAGTTATAGGAGTGTCATAGATCCGGATTGGAATATTACCTGGGATAATCCGAAAGGTACGGTTGCGAATATTACAAATGAAATGATGTATACAATTGACCCTTACGGAGCAGGGGGTGTCGTTGGAGGCGGATATGGTATTGGCACCGCCGAAGACGCACCGCACAGGGAGAAGATAGCAGATAGTGTAAATTTTGGTCTGAACGGCGCGGATATACCGGTACCGGCTGAAAGAGATATGAATTATATCAAGCTTTTGTTTTTGAAATTAAAAGCCACACGGAGTGTTTTTCTCGGACCGGTTGGGCCTGTACAGGGGACGTATAACAGTTTTACGATTGACAGGTCAGGCAAAAAGATTAAACTAAATTTTCCTACGTTTATAGATACCTTTGAGTTTAAATCCCCTCCGGGTTATTGGGGAACTGCTTCCCCAAATGATTGGAGAGGCAGGAAACAAAGAGGCATCCCAGGCCATTCAGTAGGCGCAACAGTCTTATCAGGCGCAACTGTCTTATCGGTGCAAAACAAAGTCATAAGTCCTCTTGCGCTTATGGGGTATCCAATAGGAAAAGGGATAGTAAATGAACCCAGCCAGCATCCGGTTTTGGTATATGATGTCGGGGGGGCAAGCGAGTTTTTATGGACTCAAGCTCCGGATAATGATTTGAGTGCAACAGGAAGCACTTTAGTTACTCACCCGGTTGATCATTACTATGAAGTTGATTATGCAGCAGGAACAATAAAACTTGGTTCTTCCTCGATTCCTGGTGGAAAGTGTCTGGATGCTGATAAAGATCATATAATAGAAATTGTATATAGCCATGATTTTGATGTTTCCCAGGGGGTTGAAGCCTGGATAAGTGATAAACAGAAGGTAGTAAAGCTTGATTTAAATACTATAACCGAGGCAAACTGTCCGAGGGATCCAAAATACAAAAGTAGTATTATTCCGATAGACAGGCAAAAGTATGGTGTTATCTTTTCCGAAGTTCCTTTGGTCGTTTGGGGCACTCCAAAAGTTCCTGTTACTATTGTATGTACTAAGGACTTGTATGTCGGTCCGATAAATGCGGCGCAGCTGGATCCGAATGATATAAGTAAGTGGTGGATTCCAAAAGATCCAAACCTTGTTGAAGATTCGAAAGATGCAAATCCTGTTGGTATAATTACCAGCGGAATTCTTTTTTATGATTTTTCGCTGGGGGTCTCCGGAACAACGCCAAGCAGTATGTTTTTCCCGGGCATAGGAGCCAGCGTTACATTAAATAAAGTTGCGATATATCATTCTTTAAGAGAACCGCCTCCCGTATCGACTTCTGATTCTGACAGATTGGGAATGCTTGGTATGGCTAGCGGATTCCGTCCGGAGTTTAACACCAATAACTATAATACAGGTCTTTATGCGACTGCGCCAACTATTGTTGGAAGTCTTTATCATTGCATTGATAGTAATGTCGTAGCGGATGCGCTGACAAAAAAACTTTCAGATGAAGTTCTTAATTCGAGCAGCGCCAGAGTTATATATGCAAATAGTTTCAGAAGGACCCCCCCTCAGCATATGCCGATGAATATTTATCTGACAAATTACAGGATACTCAGTAAATATGACAATGCTGAAAAGTTTCTTGATAATTTATCTGTATACCTTGCAACAGACCCCGGTTCTTCTTATACTCAGGCATTTTCGAAGATGATAACAGATCTGGTTGCTGAAATGGAAGGCGTCGTAGTTGAGGAATAGGCAGATTGAAACTGACTTTATGCAGGGAGTAGAGCAGCTACGATAGGTTTAAGACTTTTGGCATCGCACGGAATAATCATCTCTTCCCAAAATCAATTATTTATTTCATACTATTATTATTAAGGTGATAAAAATGGACAAACTAAATAGAATAAGATCTGGGATTCCCGGTTTGGACAAAATGCTGCGTGGCGGAATTATTGAGGGTAGTATTACTCTTATCGAAGGCCATTCAGGAACCGGAAAAACCATGTTTGGTTTGCAATTTTTAAAGAGCAGCCTGGAAAATAATAAAAAATGTATATACATATAGGAGAAATAACAAGAAAAACCGGATATTCAAGTATTTCGTATTTCTCCCGTTTGTTCAAAAAGAGGTACGGTTTAAATCCCACCAAATACAGACAAAAGTAAGCCCTGGATAAAAATATCACGCTATAAGTCAAGTAATAACCGTAATAGTACCCTTGACGAAAAGCATATCTGTTTGTATACTAAAGCAGGATTTGAAATATCCGGGTTTTAAATAACCTGCTGAATAATTAGAAATAAATAGGAGAATATTTCATTACTGGAGGAGTAAACTATGATGATATGGAAAAAAATAACGGTTTTTACAGTGGTAGTTCTTATGTCCTTTTTTGTTGCCGGCGGTGAAAGTATTTTTGCTCAGAAATCAGCAGATCAATCAAGCAAGTCCGCTTCCGTAAAACTTATAAAAGACAAACCGTCAGTTAAAAAATCCGATAAAGGGTATGAGGTGTCATTTAGTGTTAAAAAGGCTACCGATGTTACTGTACGAATTGTTAATGAAAAAGGTGAAGTTGTACGTCATTTAGCCAGCGGTTTTGTAGGCGGTGATAAAGCGGCAAAGCCTTTTCATCCAAAATCTCTTTCTCAAACCATTGTGTGGGACGGAAATGATGATAAAGGGAAGAATGTAACGGAAAAGTGTAAAGTTTCAGTCGGTGCTGGTATGAACGCAAAATTCGATAAATATTTATTGTACAATCCTGATGCTTTTATTGCTATTGGTGCGATTGCGGTAAATTCTAAAGGGGAGTTGTATATATCCGGTAGTTCAGGTGTGCACGATTCAAGCTTGCGCGTTTTTGATAAAGACGGAAAATATTTAAGAAGAGATTGGCCTTACAGTCCCGCGTTGAAAGGCACGGTAGAATTTTACAATAGCAAATTTGTCAGAGGAATCCCTGTTCCTGCCGGAGTTCCTGACTACGAAGGGAATACCGTTCCGATATCAATAAACCATTCGGCGGCTTATTATTTTTATACACAAGCAACAGGAATGGGTATAAGTCCTTATGGCGTTGCTCTGGGAAACTGGTGTTGGGGCGGTCCTCAGTTCTGGGTTATGAAAGATGGTTTTCCTTTCCAGGGAGTTGCTATTACATTCCCCTGGGCTGTTGGCCTAAAAGTACGTGAATCAAAACATATTCGTGTGGCGATTGGTCCCGACCGTGATTTTTATATTATTGACCGTGATCTTAATGTATTGTCTCATATACACGGGGAAACTTTGGAGCCGGTAAAAAGTTTTAGCGGTGATTTTATGATAAAGATGCAAGCGCCGGTTTCAGTCGCTGTCCAGCCAAACGGCAATATCTGGGTGACAGATAAAACCGGTTTAACTATTTTTGATAAAAACGGAAAAATAATCAAGAATAATAAAGAAATTAACGGTCAGCTGGGCTGCAATTTAAAAACAGGAGCGGTATATATTTGTAAAGGAAGTAAACTTCAAAAAATAGAGTCATCCGAGACGCTAGCTGTTGTATATGAGTGTAATATTCCGGAAAAAATCAGCCAAATAGCAGTTGATTCCGTAAATAATATAGTGTGGGTTATGAATGGTGCGGGTAAGGATACTCTTGTCAGAGCTTTAGATACGGGGAAAAGTTTTGATTTGCAAATTATTAAAGGAAAAAAAGATTTAAGCGTTTCTTTTCCGACATATCCGAGTGTGGGAGATGGGAAGTTTTATTGTACAAGTGCCGTTGAAAATGCAGTTTTCGTCAGTGACCTGGATGGAAAAAATTGTAAAAAGATTATCGGAAATTATGGACGGCAGGAAGGATCCGGACAAAGCTGCCTGGATAGTGAAGGTAATTTATATGTGGGGGTTCAATTAGACTGGAGAAAACAAGATATTTTACAAAAATATGATCACATGGGTAACCGTATTAAATTTGGAAGTAAAGACTCGATAACCCTTGAACCTGACGTCTTAGTGGTCAGAGGACTATGGATAGGTCCGAATAAAGATATTTATCTTTCTATTACTACCTCTGATGACAGGCCTCAGGAAGAGATGAAACCTTTTGTAAATAAAAATATGCCTATAACTATAAGCCGTATAGATGTTTACGATAAAGACGGTAATTTAAAAGAAAAAGGCAAAGTAAAATTAATAGATGAATTTAATATTATGCTTCGCGGTGACAAATATCTGTTCTGGTATCATAATGGCCATGGGGCTTCTAATGGCGTGGCTGTAGCCAGAGACGGAAGTATTTATACGGTAGATGCTCATGCTCACAATGGAAGTCCTCTTGTGAGAAAATATTGGGAAAATAAAAATTTGTCAGAACCTTCCAGGTGGCGTTATTCTACTGAAGATAAGCTTGTAAAATTTCCGCCAAAGGGCGGGCAAAAGAGTCCGGGTAAATCAGATACTGAATGGGAGCATGCGGGTATTTCCGGTACCGGTGGTTGGTCTTGCGGCTATTATGAATGCCACACTGCTCAAATTTCGGTAGATGAGGATGATAGAGTATGGTGCCACGATGCGGCAGTTTATAATGTTAAAGCTCTGGATGCCGCGGGTAATTTAATGCTCAGGGTCGGAGTTTACGGCAATGAAGACTGCAAAGGCGGCGGCGGAAATAAAAAACTTGCGGGAACAAATATAGTAATTGACCCGGAAATTCCTCTGACAAGGCCTACGGGTATGGCAGTATGGAAAGACCTGCTTTTTATAACGGATGAATATGCCAACCGGACAGTACGTTGTAAATTGGAGTACACAGATAAAGAAGAAGTTGAAGTAAAGTAGTTTTGGATTTTATGAAAAAGTAGTTGCCTGATTCCCTCCTTAAAGATTGGAGGGCAAAAAGGTATCAGGCGTTTTAGAGAAACGCCCAATGAATTGGGCAACTACAATTGATAGTTAGGAGGATCTAAATTATGGCAGGAATAAAGTTAGCAATAATCGGCGGGGGAAGTGTGTATACGGTTTCAATGCTGAATACTCTTGTAAAGTACAAGGATGATTTTAAGGGATCTACCATAATGCTTTATGATGTTAATAAAGAGAATTTAAAACCAATGGCGGATTTTGGAAGAATAGTCATGAGAGATATGAAAGTTCCTTTTAAAGTCGAAGATACTATGGATTTAAAGAAAGCCCTGGACGGGGCTGATTTTGTTTTAACGACTTTCAGGACAGGCGGGTTAGACGGAAGATATCTGGATGAGACGGTTCCTTTGAAATATGGAATTCTTGGCCAGGAAACAACGGGTGTCGGCGGAATGTTTATGGCTTTTAGATGTATACCGGAAATAGTCAAGCTGGTAAAACAGATGGAAAAAAGCTGTCCTGATGCCTGGCTGATAAATTATGCAAATCCTACAAATTTTGTTTGTGATGCAGCAAGAAGAATTGCTCCGGTAAAAACACTGGGGCTTTGTGACGGGGTGTTCGGCGTTAAATGGTATATTGCAAAACTGCTCGGCCTTCCCGTAGAAGAGAGCCGCGAGATAAAAACCTATGTGGAGGGGGTAAATCACTGCACGTGGACATTGAAGATGTTTTACAAAGGAAAGGATATTTATGCCGGACTGGATAAATTAATAAAAAAAGCAGATAAGAGCAAGATGGATGATATGCAGCAATTTGCCTGCCGTCTTCTTGATTATTCCGGGGTCTATTTATTACGCCAGATATTTTTATTGTCTTGAAACTACGCTGAAGATGTTTAAAACTCCCGGTCACGAATTCCGTTCTCAAATGCTGAAAAATAGAGCTGTAAACATCAGAAAATTCATCAGTGAAAAACTCGAAGAAAATAACGGGGACTTGGGCCGGATGGATGCCTCGGATGCGGCGCATGGGGATCAGGCTATCAGTGTTATACGTGCGATGGTTGCTGATGCGAAAGAGATGCATATTTGGAATGTTATAAATAATGGTGCCGTATCCAACCTTCCGGACTCTGCGATTGTTGAAGTTTCCTGCTTTGTCGGAGCTCATGGAGCGATTCCTCTGGCGGCAGGCGCGTTTCCAAAGTCTGTCTATTCCGTTGTAAGGAGCCAGCTTGATCATCAGGAGCTGACTGTAGATGCGGCGTTAACAGGGGATAGAAACAAGGTAGTCCAGGCTGCCATGCTGCATTCTTCGGTTAAGGATCTTGATACACTTGAAAAAGTCTTAAAAGAAATGTATGAGGTTCATAAAGCTTATTTGCCGCAGTTTAAATAATAGGAGAAAAGAAGAATGGAAACAAGAGTTTCAGTTATAGTTTTGCTGACCGCTTTTTTGTCCCAAATGTTTGCTGAAGAGAATAAACCTGTTTTTGAAGAATGGGCTAAAGAAAATAATATGGTTGTAAGCACGACCCAAAATGTTGTGCTTTTCGACCATTACGGGATTCCGGCGGATATCATAATTCACAAAGAATATCTTTATAAGGGAAGGAAAATACGGTGCTTATAATACTATAAGAGGCGAAAACGGATCCGGGCGGAATACTGCAACATTTCTTCCGGATAATATCTGCAAAGACGGAGCATCTCTTGAAAATATAGATATTCCTATGAGTTTTACTTTGAATAACAAAAGTGTATAAATAGTAATACATTATAGCCTCTTGACAAAGTTAGCAGAATTTACTAATATACATGTGTATATTAGTTTTGATATAAGTCTGACAGTAATGTCAGGGAGCTTTGCCAAAAAAATGATGGGTGATTTTAAGGGTCTTTTGCAAAACATGATTATAAAAACACACCTCCTTTTAGTATTATTTGTGTTTCTCCCCTTTTCTTCCTGCCTTTTTGCCGTAACTGAATTCAAATGTAATATAAAATCATCAGGCGGTGATTATGCCGGAGTAAATGCCTGGTCAACCGCAGTCAGGTGTGATCTCACTGCCTCTACAACTCAGGTATTCTCAATATCTGCCAATTCCGGTACAACTATAGAAGATGGAGCTGCTGTTACCGGTCTGACCTCAGGAGCTACCGGGACGTGTATCCATGTATCCCAAACTACCAATAACAGCCAGATTCTCATAAAGAACATTGTCGGTACTTTTTCTTCAGGAGAAATAGTTCAGAAGACTGCTGATGCCTCAAGAACCGTGACGCTTTCAAGTATAGGGGATACGGCAATAGCGTCTGCAGTGTGTTTCGCCTTCCAGGACTCAACAGGGACTACAATAAATACTAATTGGACGACAAGCGCGACAAATTATGTATATGTTTATACGGATGCAACTGCAAGACATGCAGGAAAGTGGGATGATACGAAATATAGAATAGTCGCAACAACCGGTTTTGATATAAGTACTCTTTACGCTAAAATAGAAGGAGTTCAGATTAAAGTCGCAAATGGTTCTTGGGGATTTGGTATTAAATATCAACCGGCAACTGTGGGATGGATAAGAAGTTACAAAAATATTATACGCGGCAACAGTTTTTCAGGTACTACTGAAAATACTAAAGCCTTTTGGCTGAGAACTTTTAATGCTACTCATTATCTGCTTAATAATATTATTTATGATTTTGTTAATGGTTCATATACTAATACTGCTATCGTATTTGATGCTGGAACAGGGTATTTGTATAATAATACAATTCAAAACTGTAAAACAGGTATTTATTGCGGTGGAACGAATACGGCCTCATTTGCTAAAAATAATATTACGCAAGATTGCGGGGATGGCTATTACCTGGCTACCGGAACTTGGAACGTTACCAATAATAATTACAATATTTCTGATCTATCCGGTGATGCCCCCGGCACAAATTCTTTAAATCTTACAATTGTAAGCTTTAA
>MFGV01000009.1 GCA_001778375.1 Candidatus Firestonebacteria bacterium RIFOXYD2_FULL_39_29 | reverse complement strand
GGCTGGATAGAATGGGACGGGAAGAATGATACTAATGAACTGGTTGGACGGGGTGTTTATTTATACGTTGTTGCAGCGGCGGATGGTAGTAAAAAGGTGGGCAAGTTTGGAATGATTAAGTGAGTTATAATTAGTTTACATTCCCAGTGATAAATTTGAAAACTTCATTTTTAACAGTTTCGAAAGCTCCTTTTCCTAAAATAGACCAGGTGTATTCGTAACCTCCTGCACAATAAAGATATAGCAATCGAAATAATCATATATTCCACTGAATAAGCGTATATTACTCTTGAAACATTTGAGAAATATGCTATACTTATGTACATATATGTAACCGAAAAGGCAAATCTTGAGTAATCAAGAGACGCAAAGTTCCAGTCCGGCATATGCTTCAAAAGAATGCTCTGAGTAAAGTCGAATGAAATTGAGCAGAAGAGTTCGAACTTACTGCAGAAATACTTGAGAAAATCATGTGACGGGGGCTGAGCTGCCGATCCGGCACCAATCTGGATAGAACATAGAATTTTGGATCTGGTTTAAGTTGTAATGAATGCCAGGTTCAAAGGTCGGTGTGATAAACAGGTGCCGGACCTTATATTATTATAGGAGGAACGATGCATACTTGGTGCTGTAAATACAAGTTTAATAAAAAAATGGTATTAACTGGTTCTTTTTTGATGTTTTTCTTGTCAAATGCTGTACTTGCCGGTACCGGCACAGAAGCCCTTCAATTCCTAAAAATAAAACCTTCCGCGAGAGTAGCCAGTATTGGAGACGGTTACGTAGGCTTAGCAGATGATTCCAATGCAAGCTTCTATAACCCCGCAGGTCTTGCGAGATTAACAACTCCGGAAATATCCCTCATGCATTTGGTTTATATTGGTGAAACAAGTTATGAGTATGCTGCCGGTGTAATTCCTGCCGGAAAAAATATGACCTTCGGAGCGTATGTAATATATCTTAATTACGGGAGTATAACTAAAACAACAGAAGATACGTCGGGAGTATATTCCGGCACCTCAGGGGTCTTTAATCCAAATAATCTTGCCGGTGGTCTTTCAATCGGGTACAAGTTGGGTGAAAGTTTAAATGTAGGAGCAGGTTTAAAATATGCTGCAGAGGATATAGACGGAAGCAGTATAAGCGGGATAATGGGAGATGTCGGGGTACTATATAGTATGGAAGGAATAGGAATAGGAGTTTCATTGAGTAACATAGGCGGCAATGCAGGATCAGATGTATCACCTATGCTGGCAAGGTTAGGAATCTCAACAAAGCTGTCAATAGTGAGTGATGATGATTTGATGGTGGCTTTAGGCGGGAATTATATACTTGCAAGCGGAAAGACGGTAGAGAGCATAGGCTTAGAATACTGTTATGATAATTTTGTAAGTGTACGCGGAAGTTATGGAATAGGCTATGACTTAAACAATCTAAATGTAGGAGCAGGAGTAAAACAAAACTTGGACGGTATGATCTGCGGCTTGGATTATAACTTCAGCCTATTTGGAGATCTGGGAAGCGCGCATAGAGTGTCGCTTTCTGTGAAGTTCGGAGAAGAAGGGAAAAGAAGCAGAAAAAGCAAAGAAAGAAAGAACAGCAGAAACAGCAAATACAGGAGATGAAAAATAAAGCCTGGCCGCCGGCATTTAGGCGGGCAGTCCGCCACGATCTTTGGCGGAAAGAGCAGTAAGTACAGAAGATGAAGCAAAAGAAGAAAGTAAAGTCCTCGCCTAAATGTGGGTCCGCCAATGCTTTGTGGCGGAATGCACAGGAAGTAAAGAAGATAAAAAGCTAAGAACCATTCAAGACTTCAGGAGTAAAGAATATGCTCAAAAAAAATGAAAAACTTTTTAAATCAACAAGATTGTCTTCTCTTCTTTTACTTCTTTTTCTTTTCTTGCTTCCTTTGCTGCTCTTGCCTTCCCCTCTTCGCTCGGACGATTGGCTTAACGGGTTTAAAGACCTCACGCATACCGGCACAAGCAGTGACACCATTTCCCCGCCTTTTAATTTGAAATGGAAATACAAGAGCGCGGGGACTAGTAGAGGTGCCCCCGGTTTTGGTTTTGCGTCTTATTCTGATGATAAATTACAAATTACATGGACAGTTTGCTGCAGGCACTATGGGTATGATATTAAGAACTATAATATGCTATGGCATTATGACGATAATGTCTGCTTGTATAGTTCAGATTATTATCCATCAATAAGCGGAAATAAGGTGTTTTCATTAATGGGACATTCCAGCGGCGGTCAATTTGATACAACTTCAGGAGCTATGGTCTTTAGAGTAAGCGGAACAGGCGGGAATACGGGTGGTGCTGTTAATTATAATGGTTTAATCTATTATTTGAATCAATCTAATAATTTAGGTGCTCAGAATATTGTTTGCACAGATCCAATTACCGGTATTGCGAAATGGTCCAGGTCTAATCAGTATGAAAAAACAGGAAACGCGGATTATATAGTACGCAGTACTATTGCCGGCGGGGGTGGCGGCGGAAATAATGAAATGACAGTACCCTGCGTTGCAGAGGATACGGTGTTTGTAGAATTTATCGGTGAAATTCATGCAATGGACTCAAGAACAGGCGTAAGCAAGTGGAAGGTGAATTTGGGCGGCGGGGATTATTATTCCGGCTCATATAAATATAGAGGTTCTGTTGCGTACGAAAACGGTAAAATATATTGCGCAGGACTTAAAAGTAATCCTGATGAAATAAGTATGTATTGTTTGGATTCGAAAACCGGGCAGGAGGTATGGCGGTATAAAGTTTTTGATTCAAGCGGGAGTAATACCTATATCTCTTCTCCGATAGTAAGCAATGGAGTTGTCTATTTTGGTGCTTTTGACGGGTTCTTTTATGCTCTGGATGCCGGTACGGGAGCAGTAAAGTGGAAGTATCTTACTGAAGGCAAATTTTCAAACTATCAAATACCTGCAATATCCGGAAATATTATATATTTTGGCACTGATATAGATCCGACAGCTTTCGGTAATTCTACTGCTCATGCTAATGGTATATTGTATGGCTGTAAAATTGATACCACAAATCCAAATGGTGAGCTTGTATGGAGATATGCGAATCCTGACGGGGTTGCGTTTGGTCCGGTTATAATAGGGGGTGGGAAGCTTGTAGCCACAGGAATGGGCGGGTATGTGTATGTATTTGAGTCTGCTGCAAACTCAGCCCAAGAGGTTATACGAAAACCAAGAACAACATTTCCTTCAATAGTCCAAGGCGGAAATAATTTAAATATTGAATGCTTGTCGGATCCGGGGGTGTCGGGATGGACTGCGAAATTGTCCAAGTACAGTAATAATGTTAATCTGACAGTAAGTACCGTATACAATTTTGAAAAATGTATCTGGGAGCTGGCGGCAGTGGTTCCGCCGGATACGCAGGAAGGAATGTATAATCTGGAAGTGAGCAATAGTCAAACCGGCGGAGTGTCTGCAAATTCTGTTAAAGTGATAAAGGAAGTGAAATCCGGTTATTATTATATTCACATATCCGCACCGATGAATAATTTTGAAAACTTGAGAGAGCAGCTTAATATTATTAATCCTGAATTTATATTGGTGACCGGGAATCTTACAATGACCGGCAGTGATGCTGATTATGGGGCATTGCTAGGTTCATTGAAAAACATAGATGTTCCTGTGTATTTTGTACCCGGAGATATGGATTGTTACGGCGGGAGTAATTCGTCCAGTCATTTGCAGTATGAAAAAAATGTAGGAGCGAGATATTATAGTTTTAATTACGGCACCCATAAATTTGTCGGCATAGATACGACTGATGATAACGGAATGATCAGCGCCGATCAGATTAACTGGCTGCAAAGTAAATTAAATGATCCTTCCGATAATATGAAAACGATATTCTATTGTAAGGACAATAAAAATCAGCTGGCAGGTATATGCGACGGTTATGGCGTAAATGCGGCTTTGAGCTATAATACTGCTGACAGTGTTACAAACAGCGGAGTAACTCCTACTAAATATATTAAAACGAATCAAATGAAGAGGGCTCCTTATGGAGGAGAAGGATTTTCAGGTTTTAGGGTAATTAAAATTAGCAACAATAATGTGGTTTCAAATGCTGTGGAACCTGCCAACTACACTCATCCGCTATTGATTTATAGTTATGCGAATAAGTATGACGGCTCATCAGGTAATGACGGGGAAATTAAGTCAAATGTTATAACATTGAAAAACTGGCATTTTACTGCGTATGACAATGCAATAGTAAAGTTTGTAATGCCGTCATCAGGAGCGCCTTTTGTAGCGAATAACGGTGAAGTAGCGAATTCTATCGACATGGGAAATGGAACCAGTATTTGTTATGTAAAAACGGGCGTAACCGCAAGTACTTCTACTGCTTTAGCTGCTGAAAAAATTGTCAGTATAGGCACAACTAATCCGGCAGGGTATAGTGTTACATATTATAAAGATAAAGCATTTGCAGCATCTGCTTCAGTATTTCCATTGCAAACTGGTTCAGCTACTCCAACTAGAATGTTTGTCCCGCCCGGCAGAATGTATTTTAAAGTATTTGCGCCTGACGGTAAAACACCGTCATTTAGTATTAACCAGCCGGGAACTGTTGATTATGTCGGACAGTGCCAGCCGGTTGACGGAAGCGGGTTATTATATTCAGGTTATTATGATGTAAAGCAGGAAGATGGTAGTAATTATGTTGACGGTGAAACGGAGATATTGATAAATGGAATAGCTCCGGATATTGGTAATATCTTCAGGATAAAAACAAGAAAAGCGTATGAGCCGGTATTAAGGACATGTGAATATTCGGAGACGGGCGGAAATCATATTACAATAGAGTGCAGTGCGTTGACTTATTGGAATTATCCTGACTCAGTTATGGACTTTGGGTATGAACTGGCTTCAAGATCAGATGTGTCATATATAAGAATATATAGAAAAGCGGGGAATGAAGATTGGGCTAATGTTTACGAAAGTATTGGCGGGACCGGAAGTGTTTATTATGATATTAAATGGAGCGATACAAATATAACACAGGGTGTAACGTATAAATACAGGGGCGTAACTGTGGGCAAGATGGGGCTGGAAAGTGCCCCTTCCAAAGAAATTGAAGTAACAGCGGGCGGTCCTTTGATCTCAGATAATTATGAATTAGATACAAATTCAGCAAGCTCATTTAATCCGGTAACAAAATTAACTAATTGCGGGACAATAATAACTAATCTTTCAAATAATAGCGCAACAATTATCTGGACGACAAATGTTGCGTCTACTACGCAGGTTGAGTGTGGGTTGGTTGATTTAATAACTAGTCCTATTGGTGATGTTTACAGAAATTACTGGCTGCTCCCTGAAGATGCTAATCTTGTTACCACGCATTGTGTTACTATTTCAAATCTTACACCCGGCACGAGTTATGGTGCGCGTGTTATTTCAAGAACTCTGGACGGGAAAACAAACAGTTTTAGCAGCCGTACCTTTTGCAGCGCGCCGTATGATCCTGTACATCACGTTGCAGCTTTCATTCTCTATCCTGGTTTTACAACTTTAACAAATGTCGGAGCAATAGCGTCAATAACCGGAAGTACAAGCAGCTCCATAGTATTGCCCGGAGACAGCAGTGTGATAAATATAAATGCAATAGATGGCAGCGGGAATATAACCGTATTTCCGTGGGCGACAAGCCTAAATTTCAGCGTGACAGCAGGTGGTGGAAGTGTCTCACCTACATCAGTTACAAACTCACCACAAACTACTTTAACAACATCAACGATAGTCGGAGTAAATACTGTAAAAGCCGTAAAAACGACTTCAACGCCTATGACAACAACAGTAAATGTAACGTCTGTAAACCCTCATCATTATAAGATAGCAGCGGCGACTATTTCCACCGTTACAGCGGGAGTTCCGTTTGAGATAAAAATAACGGCATATTCCGCGGCAGCGGAAATTGATGCGAATATTCTGCCGTTAACAATGACAAATAAGAGTATAGCTTTGATGGTGGTTGATCCGAATAATACAAGTACTCAATTGTCCGATTTGTTTTATGCGCCTGTGTATTTAAAAAACGGAGTAATTACGGTGCCTGTGACATATAATATGGTTGAAACTGCCGGAATAAAGATAAAAGCGGTGGATTCCGTGGGTAATTCCGGGATAAGCGAATTATTTATGGTGGCTGCTAATTCCGGTAAAAAATGGACGGTTAATCTGACTTCCAGCAAATCAACAGCCGTCACCGGGGAAACAGTGACAATAACAGGAAAGATACTGGATTTTTATGGGAACAAAGTAAAAGAAGTAAACCAGACAATAAATCTGGCAAGATTGGAAGGAGATGGAACTTTAAGCGCATATTCGATGGTTACTGATGCCTCGGGAGAAGCTCAAGTGACCTTAATGATGGGTACAGCGGTTGCCAATGTGGTTGAAGGAAGTCTCGGTACCTTACAGAAATCAACCGTATACGTGAGGGCGAATACTGCAACAACAGTAAATGTTCTGCCTCTATCAACGGTTATAAAAGTTGGAGCAAAAACAGATATTCAAATAGAAGCCAAAGATGCAGGAGGAAATCCTGTAGCAGGAGTTGAAATCGGGACGAGTGTAGTATCCGGAGCCGGTACGATGAATGTTAATACGGCAACAACAAACAGCAGCGGTATCGCAACCTGTGTATATTTTGGAAATACTATACCTGCTGTAAATTCTGTGAAAGCGGAAATATTAGGAACAGGAATAAGTAAGATAGCCAATATTAATACAATAACGGGAGATTTGGATCATTATAAAGTAGAAGGACCGGCAAGCGCTGTTGTTGTAGGTGCTCAATTCAGTGTAACGATAAGTGCTATGGATAAATATAATAACCTGGTAAATGCCAGTAATGGAATAGGTCTGATCGGAACTATGGCAGGGTATCCTTCCAGCTTGGGCAGAGGAGCACTTTCTGTAGTCACTGCGAATTTATCCGGAGGGAGTACAACCGTAACAAATGAGACGTATGATAGAACAGATCAGATACAAGTGAAAGCATTCGATAGCAACGGCATTTTTGGGTATGGAAGTTCGGTAACAATTATTTCCAGCTCCAGTGTAGCTGTTCTTGAGACGGAGTTCAAATTGGGACAATATAATAATATCCCTAAAACTTCAAAAGGAGCAGTTGTATCTTTGGTTGCTTATACAAAAGATGCGGGAGAAAATACTGTTTCCGGAGCTGCTGTAACTTTTAGTGTAAATAAAGGTTCTTTGAGCTATTCGACAATGACCAGTGATGCTAATGGAAGGGTAAAAAATGATTATACTGTCGGTGAAGGTGTATGTATTGCTTCGATATCAAGCCAGACAGCAACCAGACAGCTAACGATAGAAGGAATTGTTCCCGCAGTAATAAATGTAGATGAGGGAAGTACTATTGTTGCGAATTTAAACGGGATCTGTTATGCCAATATAACCATAAAGGATGCGGGTGGAAATGCGATTCCTAATGGAGTAATATCATATACAAAAACAAGCGGGACTACTCTTACTTCAACAAGTCCTTTATCACCGGTAGTTTCTGATTTAAACGGAAGAGCAATGTTAACATTTATGATTTCAACTGCGGATAGCAATAATGTTGTCAGGTTGACGGCCGGAACCGTTAATTATGATGTAACAGTAAAAAGGATAGCCTATTATCTGTCATGTTCCTCTGCTTCTTCTTCAGCTATTGCAGGTTCGTGTGTTACAATCAATACATACCTTTATGATAGTTCATATCAACGTGTATCGGGCGGATTAATAAATTTCTCTGTAATCTCAGGAGGGGGTTCCTTATCTGCCTTATCCGGTGTAACCAATGCATCAGGGGCAACTACAGTATTAACATTGGGACCAAGTCAAGAAAACAATATAGTGCAAGCGGAATATTCAGGAATGAAGTTGACTGTAACTGTAAAGGGTATTCAGCCAGGGAGTATAACAGTATCGGCAAATAACAAAACAATATCAGTCGGAGGTTCTACAACTATAAATGTGAGTTTATATGATATTAACGGTGCAAAAGCACCCTATGTTGTCGTTAATTTTTCGAAATTATCAGGTTTGGGATATTTAAGCGCTTCATCCGCAACTACAGGCTGGAGCGGGACCTGTACTGTTGTTCTTACAGCGGGAGCAGCGGTAGGGAATACGGTTATAGAGGCAAGTTCCGGAGGTGTATCAGGGACTGTGACAGTCAGCGCAGTTGATGCTTCGGATTTGCAGGCGGGAGTAAATCCCGGAATAATTTTTATTAATACGGGTAAGTCAGAGATAAAAGCAGTGGTTAAAGACAGTAATGGATATCCTTTACTGGGAACCAATGTTATTTTCAGTGTAGCCGGCGGATCCGGTAATTTTGGTTCTGCAACTTCAGTAACAATTAAGTCTAATGCAACAGGAACATCATGTGTTACATTCGCAAATACAACGACAACGGGAGATAGCAGAATAGGTGTTGCCAGCGGGACAATGAGCAGGGAAATTACAGTGAAAAGTATCAATGCTTTGACCGGCTGTAAATTAAATTTAGCCGCTCCTGCCAGCATACAGGTTACAACAGCTACTTTGTATACGACAAATAACAGTTTGTTTGCTCAGGTGGTAAACAGCAGCGGAGAGGGTGTGGCGACTTCGGGTACAACCGTTACATTTACCGCAACCGGCGGGCAGTTTAAGTATTATTATTATGATTCAGGTTTGTCTAAATGGGTGTTGCAAGCAATAACACCTGTGGTATCCGTTACTGATAATTTTGGCAGGGCATATTTAAGCGGGAGCGGTTTAACGTATATTAATTTTTATCCCGCCTGGGGAAGTAACAGTATTAATGTATCGTCTGCCCTGGGTTCGGCTGCTATTAATATAAACGGTGTTCTTGCCGCAGGAACAGTTTTAGATGTAACTGCAGATCCGTTAAGTGTCAAACCTGGGAATAATTCGAAAATAACTGCTAGGTTAACTTCTTCCGGAGAGCCTGTCATCGGTTCCTCAATTACTTTTGGATTGGTAAGCAAGAGCGGTTCCATAGCTCCAACCTCCGGAACGTCGGATGCAAATGGGGAGGTAACTTGTATATTGTCTGCGGATAATGTTCCTGATATGGATTATACGGTGAAAGCAACGGGCAGCAGCTTGGTAAATGTAATAACAGTTTCGACATCAAAATCAACATTGGATAGTTTTGCTGTAGAATCTCCGGAAAATGTAATATATAACAATCCTTTTAATTTCAAAATAAAGGCATTAGATGCGAACGGAGGACCTGTAGTATTGGTCAGCCCGGTTACTGTAACAATAAGCGCGGTA
>MFGV01000008.1 GCA_001778375.1 Candidatus Firestonebacteria bacterium RIFOXYD2_FULL_39_29 | reverse complement strand
CTTCCGGATCTCCCCAGACTTTGGTTTTGGATACCAGATCTTACAACAACTCAGTTTTATGTAAGATAAAAATTACCGGAGTTGACGGGAAAGGAATAACAGGAGAGGATATCTCAAATGCGGTCTTCTCTATTAAAAATGCTGCCAGTGCCCCTGTAGTTTCTGCTCCGGAAGATCTGTCTGTGACCTCAACGACCCCGGTATTTAGCTGGGGAAATGTAAGTGATGATAGTACAGTCAGTTATCGGTTGCTTCTGTCTACTACCGCTGACTTTACGTCGGGAAGTATAATAACATATTCGAGTATAGCGCAGGGAAGCGGCACCACATCATATACTGTATCCTCGTCTCTTGCATATGGGACATGGAATTGGAAAGTACTCGCGACTTTTGACGGAGAAAGTTTTAGTCCGGATTCTTTGGTAAGGGTTATTTACGCGGATAACGCCCCTACGGTAACAGTGACTGCTCCAAACGGAGGGGAGGGATGGAGCGGTACGCAGAATATAACCTGGACATATAATGATCCTGACGGCGGTGCATACGCGTTATCAGCCTTTACCGTAAAACTTTCACAGGACAACGGTGCTACTTACCCTGTAACACTTGCTTCAGGGGCTGCGCCTTCGGGTTCGCCCCAGTCTTTATCCTTGGATACAATGGTCTACGTTAATTCAGGCTTTTGTAAGATTAAGGTTATAGGTGTAGATGGAAAAGGAGTGACAGGAGAAGACCTCTCAAACTCGGTTTTTGCTGTCAATAATGCCAATGAAGCTCCGGTAGTGACACTTACTACTTTTACCGGTGGAGGTAGTTTTTCAAATGCTCAAACTATCTCCTGGACTATGACAGATGTTAATGGACCTGATAGCCATACTTATGATATTAAGCTCTCTTCAGATGGCGGGATTTCTTATTCTACTACAGTCGTTACAGGTTTAACAGGTTTAAGCTATTCATGGGTTACAGGGAATCACGTGAATGGAAATCAATATAGAGTGAAGGTAATCGCTCTGGACAATGGATCCCCTCAGCTTACAGGTGAGTCTTTTTCCGGTTCAAATTTTACTATCAATAATTCTAATCAAGCCCCTAAAGTTTTCTCTTTGCTTACTCCTCTAACAGGGGCGGTCTTAAGCGATGATACTCCGACTCTTGCATGGCAAAACAACGGAGATCCTGACAGCGGTCTGGGAGATACAATTACTCAATTTAAAGTGCATTACTCGGTTAACTCTAATTTTGCCGGTGAAACAGTGATAACCGGAGTAGTAGCTGCGGAAAAATTGCTGTCAAAGTTAACTGATGGAATAACATATTACTGGAAAATTGAAGCACTGGATACTCAGTTGGTTACAAGATTCAGTACGGAGACCTTTAATTTTAAAATTGACAGAAAGAATATTGTTTCACTCGATACAAAAGTTGCTGTAATTTTAAGCTCTACTCTGGCGGATAATACCAGTGTTTCTATCTCTTCGGCGGCAGGAGACTCTATAAATAAGGCAAATGCTTTTGCAGTCGGAGATCCTCTATTAAAAGTCCTTCCCGGAAACAGTTCAGTGTATACTCTCGATGTTCTTGATTCGACAAATACTGCTATTACTGATTCTTTGATTACTGCTCAAATATCATTTACCTATGCTGATGCAAATAGCGACGGAATAGTTGACAGTACTGTTGTTCCGGTAAACAGTTTAAGAATATTTAAACTCAGCAGCGTTTCGAATAAATGGGAGATTGTTATATCGGGGTTTGAACTTGATACTTTAAAAAATAAAGTAAGTGCTGCTATAAGTAGAGCCGGTGTTTATGCTGTGTTGGCGTATGTCGTGCCTGATGGAACTCTTTCAGGTCTTACAAATTATCCTAATCCTTTTTCAGCGGGAAAAGAAAGCACAAAAGTTGTATATGTACTGACCAAGGACTCTGATGTTGAACTTCGTATTTATACTCTTTCCGGGGATATGGTGCTAAAACAAAACTTTACATCCGGAGGAGCGGGAGGAATCGGTCTGGCATACGGTTATACTAATGAATTCGTCTGGGATGGAAAAAATGGCGGAGGAAGTACAGTCGCAAACGGTATGTATATCTGTGAGCTTGTTGCAAGACCTGCGGATGGAACTTCGCAAGTCAGAGAGATTCGACGAATCGGTGTGATAAAATAAATATTTCTGTTTTTTGTCCGCTTTAAATATCAATATTATGCATTTCAATAATGGCGTGTGTTCTGCTTCTGATTTTCTGACCAGTTTTCTTGATATAATACCTTGAAATATGGTATTATACCCTCTATCATAATGAATATTTTCAGTGAAGGAGCCTAAAATGGCGGTAATACTTGAAACAAAATATCCTGACCTTAAATTTATAAAAAAAGGCAAAGTGCGTGATATTTATGAACTTGACGGTAAATTGCTGATTGTTGCTACGGACAGACTATCAGCTTTTGATGTTGTTTTTAGTCAGGGAATTCATGAAAAAGGAAAGGTATTGACTCAAATCTCAAAGTATTGGTTCAATAAAGTCTCCGACATTATCCCAAATCACCTTATTTCTACAGAAGTTTCAGAGTTTCCTGCTTTAACTAAATATTCCAAAGAACTTGAAAACAGAATAATGGTAGTAAAAAATGTTAAACCTGTGATGGTAGAATGTATTGTTAGAGGCTATCTCTCAGGATCAGGATGGACAGAATATCAAAAAAGCGGTTCTATCTGCGGTATAAAACTGCCAGACGGGCTGGTGGAATCAGACAAATTACCGGAGCCTATATTCACCCCGACATCTAAAGCAGAAGTTGGTGTCCATGATGAAAATATAACATTTGAAGATGTTGTAAAAATGATAGGCGAGAAATTGGCAAATGAACTCAGGCAGAAAGCTGTTGCGGTTTATGAAAAGGCGTCGCAAATAGCGGAGAAAAAAGGTTTGATCATTGCAGATACCAAATTTGAATTTGGAATGGATAAAGACAAGCTAATCCTGATAGATGAAATACTCACGCCTGATTCTTCAAGATTCTGGCCGAAGGATCAGTATAAACCGGGTGGTGCGCAGCCAAGCTTTGATAAGCAGTTTGTCCGGGATTATCTTATCGAGAAAAAATGGAATAAGAAACCGCCTGCACCGGACCTTCCTGAGGATATAATCAGGAAAACTTCGGAGAAATACCTGGAAGCTTTAAAAAAAATAACTTCATGACAAGCTTTTTGCTCGTATTATTTTTAACGGGCTATTGTTTTTCGGCTGAGAATATTGCGCCGGCGCCAAAAGTTGAAATATCTTCTACTAATGTTACACACGGTAGTATTCTGGTAATAAAGGTATTTGATAAAACTGCGAAACGCGTGCAGATTAAGAAATCGGTTTTTGCGCTTTATGACGGCAAGGACGGTGTTTCAAAAGGAGTCCTTGTGGGTGTGCCCACTTGGTGGGATATAGGCGGAAAGTATGAGGTGGTTGTAAACGGTGTTGCGACCGGACAATTCGTAGAAGTGGGGGGCCGGGTAGTAAAAAGTGAAAAAATAAGTATAGAAAAAAGCAAATTGGTAACGAGTGAAGAAACAAAGAAACAGGGCGAGATTCTGGTCAAGGCCATAGCTGCATTAACTGAGGAAAGATACTGGTCCGGTAATTTTATTAAGCCTGTTGAAGGCCGGATCTCTACGGAGTACGGCACGGGCAGGACCGTTAACGGTAATGCAGGCGGTGTGCACAGAGGTCTAGATATTGCAGCTGATGAAGGTGTGGAAGTTAAAGCTGCCAATGATGCCGTGGTTGTTCTTTCAAGGAATCATATACTTACGGGAAATACAATTGTACTGAATCACGGGCAGGGTGTAATAAGTGTCTACTACCATATGTCCGCTCTTGTAGCAAAAGAAGGGGCTAAGGTTGAGAAAGGCGAGGTTATCGGAAAAGTAGGCAGTACCGGTGTATCAACGGGTGCGCATCTGCACTGGGGTATCTGGATCTTTGGAGTGGATGTAAATCCTCTTGAACTTATAGAAAAAAACATAGAATTTTAAGTAATCTCAAATAGAATGTAAATTGGTTATAAACACCGGACCATATTATGTATCAGTGGAATCCGGAAGTTTTGTAATCAGTGAAATCTTATTAGAAAGGGAGGAAGTAGAAATGGCTTATATCATCACTGCAGAATGCGTAGCTTGCGGGGCTTGCAAACCGGAATGTCCGGTAGAGGCTATCGCTGAAGGGGATCCTATTTACACTATTGATCCTGAAAAATGCACGGATTGCGGTGCTTGCGCCAATGTTTGTCCGTCGGACGCATGCAAACCAAAAGCGTAAAAATAGGAAATGTAATAACGAAGAATAATATCTTCCTGGCGCCCATGGCCGGTATAACTGATATCCCTTTTCGGGGTATTATTAAAGCTATGGGCGCCGGTCTTTTATATTCTGAAATGATCAGCGCGGAAGGTTTGATAAGAGACGGGAAGAATACTAAGCTGATAGCTGACATTGTGGATAAGGAACGTCCTGTTGTATTACAGATATTCGGGGGCAAACCCTCCTCCCTGGGCAAAGCGGCTTACATGTTATCAAATAAAGCTGATATAATAGACATAAATTGCGGTTGTTCCGTCCGCAAGGTAATGCGGAGTGATTCCGGTGCTGCTCTGCTCAAAGATAGTGTTAAGTTCAAAGAAATAGTTACTACCGTGGTTAAAAATTCATTGGTCCCCGTCACCGTTAAGATAAGAAGCGGTTGGGATAATGCGAATAAAAATGCTCCGGAACTGGCTAAGATTGCGGAAGATTGCGGTGTATCTGCCGTAACTCTTCATCCTCGCACCAGATGTCAGGGTTTTGGCGGCAAGGCAGACTGGAGTCTGATAGGCAAAGTTAAAAAAGCCGTAAATATCCCGGTAATAGGAAGCGGAGATATTCATAATGCTATGGATGCTGTAAGAATGCTTGAGGAAACAGGTTGTGACGCTGTAATGATAGGTCGGGCTTGCCTCGGTAATCCCTGGTTATTCCGTGAGACGATCTCTTATATTAATAGCGGCAAACCTCCTGTTCCTCCGACGGAAGCTGAGCGCCTTGAAATAGCAAGACATCATGGCGACCACATGGCGGAGTATAAAGGTGAAAGAACGGGAATACGAGAGTTCCGAAAACATATTCTCTGGTATTTTAAAGGGATGAAAGGCATCAAGCACCTTCGCCCGTTGGCAAATAAAATGGAAACTCTACAGGATTTTCATGCTATCTTACAACAGATAGATCGAGGTATGTATGCGCGCGTTTGACGTAAATAAAATACTAGAGCAGGTAAGGAGCGGAAAACTCAGTGTGTCCAAAGCCGCCGAAGCTTTTAAACATTTGCCTATCAAAGCCCTTGATTTTGCAAATATAGACACGCATCGCGCTATGCGCTCAGGCTTTCCTGAAGTGGTGTTTTGCCAGGGAAAAACAAGTTTACAGATAGTTGCAATTATGAAAGAGATATTTAAGAATTCCGGTTATTGTCTGGGAACCCGTGCAAATGAAAATGTCTTTAAATCAGTTCGATGTGCATTTGGAAAAAAAGCGGAGTTTAACAAACTTGGAAGGACCATTCTTATAAAGAATCCTTCTAAAGAAATTAAAAAAACAGGTCTTGTGGCTGTTTTAACAGCAGGGACTTCAGATATTCCCGTTGCCGAAGAAGCTGCCGTTACTGCGGAAGCAACCGGAAGTAATGTTGTAAGGATATATGACGTAGGAGTAGCCGGGATACACAGGTTGTTCAGTCATTACGAGAAAATAAGGGAAGCAAAAGTAATTGTTGCTGTCGCGGGAATGGAGGGAGCACTCCCCAGTGTTGTAGGCGGGTTGGTAGATAAACCTGTTATTGCTGTTCCTACAAGCGTCGGCTATGGTGCCAATTTCGGCGGAGTTTCGGCCCTTTTAACGATGTTAAACTCATGTGCTTCCAATGTAGTCACTGTAAACATAGATAACGGTTTCGGTGCAGGTTATACTGCAAGTATTATTAATAGGTTGAAGTAATCTTTACTTCCTTTCCAGTTTAGCTTCACATATTGTGGTGTGTTCTTTGATTTCTACTTCGGATTTTGGGTATAATCTGATATTTATGCCGGGTTTATGGCCATTTACCTGAGGTTTTGAATGGTAAAGGGCTTTACAAAACAGCATATATTTGATAAACTAAGCTTATTAAAGAGTTTCAAACTACCTTTAAGGAGGGATAAGATGAAAAAGATTGTTTGTGCTGTTCTATTGGTAATGGCTATTTCGCCTTTGTTTGCGGAATCCTCAGTCCAAAACACACCTAATATTGATATAGTTGATACTCCCACGAGCAATACATTACTCCGTGGAATGTATAACTTCCATATGAGATTTTATGAAAGCGGCGGGGTTTTAACAAGAGCCTGGGTTGGTTTTGCAAACACTTTTATGATTGGCGCTACATTTAATCTTGATAATGTTATTGGTGTTGGTACTATAACAGGAAGAGAACCCAAAGTACTTGCAAAACTCAGATTAATTGAAGATTCAGCGGCTTTTCCGGCACTTGCGGTAGGTTATGAACCTCAAGCTTTTGGTTTTTATATTGCAGGTAATTCTGCATATTCAGTCAGGCCCATAGGTGCTTATGCTGTTGTTACAAAACAGCTGGGAATCATTAACCTTAATGGCGGTATTAACAATCATAATATTTGGACAAATTTCAATCTAAGTAATGACCTTGGTATTTTTGCCGGTGCGACAGTAATGTTAAACCCTGATTTTGCTGTGCTTCTTGAATATAACGATGCTACTTCTCTGACCACTAACAGTTTGAACCTGGGTTTCAGATACGCCTTTGCGCCGGAGCTGAGAATAGAAGTTGATATTAAAGGCTTGACCGGAGATCCAGTGAATTATGTAAGAAATTTAAGAATAGATTATACGAATTATTTCTAAAAAAAACAGGTGCTAGGTGCTGGTATAGGCGCTAGGTTTGCATTTTGGAGTTTTTATGGCGAATATGCCGCAGAAAACCACGGAGGTAACTCCATGGATGAATGCGGCATGAATAATAAATTGAATTCCATTCGCCGAAACTCCGGACAGCCTGTCCGCCAATCTTTTTTGGAGGATAAGTCCGCAGAGGTTCATATACATTAAATACTACATTAGTGTAAGACGTTATGGACTTTTGGACGGATGGTAAGGTCTGTATAAGCAGAATGTAAAAGTCTAGTAATAAATACAGTGTTTTTAGAGGAGCAAAGCTTGTGAGTGATTTTAGGATGGATTTTGAAAAATCTATTATTGAGCTTGAAAAAAAGATAGATGAGCTTAAAAAATTTACCGAGAGTAAAGAGATAGACTTTTCGGAAGAAATTAAGAAGCTTGAAGACAAAGCTGAACATATGAAAAAAGAGGTCTATGAGAAGCTTTCTCCATGGCAGAGAATGCAGGTTGCGAAGAATCTCAAAAGACCCAGGACTTTGGATTATATTCAGAAAGTTTTTGATGATTTTATTCCTCTTCACGGGGACAGGCTTTTCAGGGATGATCCTGCTGTTGTAGGCGGGTTAGCTTTTTTTGAAGGTACTCCTGTAATGGTGGTTGGCCTTCAGAAAGGTAAAGAAACAAAAGATCATATATATCGAAACTTTGGTATGGCAAATCCTGAAGGCTACAGAAAAGCTTTAAGGATTATTCAGATGGCGGAACGTTTTAACCGGCCTGTAATTACTTTTGTAGATACCCCGGGAGCTTTCCCCGGTATCGGTGCGGAAGAAAGAGGTCAGGCGGAAGCAATTGCCAGAAATCTAAAAGAATTAAGCGGAGCCAGAACTCCTATTATAGTTATAGTACATGGTGAAGGCGGGAGCGGAGGAGCATTAGGTATAGCCATAGGCGATAAAATATTTATGCTGGAAAATGCCGTTTATTCGGTGATTTCTCCTGAAGGTTGTGCCGCCATTCTCTGGAAAGATTCTTCAAGGTCGGCTGATGCCTCCGTGGTTTTAAAGATGACTGCCCAGGATCTGCTTGAACAAGGTGTTATTGATGAAATTATAAAAGAACCTGCGGGCGGCGCGCATAGGGATCACGATCTAATGTCTAAAAATATAAAAGATGTTATCAGAAAGTCCTTAAAAGAGTTAATGAAGCTGAATAAAGATGAACTGGTGGAATTTAGATATAAAAAATTCAGAGCGATGGGTAAGTTTCTTGAGATTTCTGCGGAAAAACAGGACGCTATCGCAGGTTCTTAAGGTTTATAAAGTTTATAAGGTTTGTAAGGTGAAATTTTATAAGATTTCCGGTTGAATCCGAAGTGTTCTATAATCAAAATGAAAAGAAGGATATTGTCTTAATGGCAAAATTAAGGGTAGGGGTTCTGGCTTCAGGCGGCGGCACCAATTTACAATCAATTATTGATGCCTCTGAAAAAGGAGAAATAGAAGCCGAAGTTGTTGTTGTAATCTCTGATAAAAAAGATGCCTTCGCGCTCGAAAGAGCAAGAAAAAACGGAATAAAAGCTGTTTTCGTCGATCCCAAACTTTACTCCTCAAGAGAACTTCACGAAAATGCAATAGTTAAGATCCTGGAAGAAAATAAAGCAGGTCTCGTATGTCTTGCCGGCTACATGCGTTTGCTTACCGACCACCTTATAGGAAAATTTGAAAATAAAATAATAAATATTCACCCTGCACTGCTTCCTTCTTTTTCGGGAACTCACGGTCAAAAAGATGCTTTGGATTACGGCGTAAAAGTAGCAGGCTGTACAGTACATTTTGTAGTTCTCGAAATGGATGCCGGCCCCATTATCGCTCAAGCCGCAGTCCCTGTCCTTGAAGGCGACACGGCAGAAACTCTGTCCAAAAGGATACTGGAACAGGAACACAAGCTGTACCCGAAAGCGATAGATTTGTTTGCAAAAGGAAAGTTGAAGATAAAGGGAAGAAGAGTTAAGATTAATGACTAAGCACTATTGACTAATGCAGACTGTGTCGCAATTATTTCTAGAAACACCGTTCTTTGACAACTGGAACCAAGAAGCGGTTTTTT
>MFGV01000007.1 GCA_001778375.1 Candidatus Firestonebacteria bacterium RIFOXYD2_FULL_39_29 | reverse complement strand
GATATAAGCACAATGATTTTGTTTAAGATTTTGTGATTAAGTATTAGTAATTGTTTAGTGCTTAGGATTTAAATCTTAGTGATTGGTTTATGGGTTTGTTTAGTGCTTAGGATTTAAGTCTTAGTGATTGGTTTATGGGTTTGTTTAGTGCTTAGAATTTAAATCTTAGTAATTGAATTTTAAGGGAGCATAACTTGACCGACAAGAGCATGCGGATAAGGATCCAGATTATTGCTGCTTTTTTTATTCTCTTTGGCGCAGCTCTCTTTTTCAGGTTCCTGTATCTTCAGATCTATACGGGCGGCCAGATGGAAAATCTTTCCGACCGGCAGTCCGCGGACGTACAGGAGATAATAGCGGAGCGGGGATTTATATATGACAGTAACGGCCGCGAGCTCGCGGTCAGCGTGGAAGTGCCGTCGGTTTACGCCATCACTTACCAGGTGAAGAACAAGGAGGAGACTGCCGTAAAATTAGCAGGTATTCTCGGCATGAGCAGGGCGGAAATCTTGAAAAAATTTAATTCAGGCAGAAACTTTGTCTGGATAATGCGGAAAACGGAATATGAAAAAGGGAAGCGTATTAAGGCTATGAAGCTTCCCGGTATCAATACGGTCCTTGAGACAAAAAGATTTTATCCTAAAGGCACCCTCGGGGCGCATGCTCTCGGTTTTGTGAATGCCGATGCAGCGGGATGTGAAGGCTTGGAACTTTCATACAATAAATATCTCTCCGGTAAGAACGGAAAGCTTATCTCTGTAAAAGACGCTAAAGGCAGGGAAGTGGTCTCAGGTGAAGTGGATTACGAAGCTCCCCAGAACGGGAACAACATGATCCTTACTATTAACGAAGGCGTTCAGTCTATTGTTGAAGAAGAATTGAATATTGTTTTTGAAAAGTACCATGCTAAAGAAGCAACGGCAATTGTGATGAATCCTGCGACCGGAGAAATACTGGCGCTGGCTAACAGGCCTAATTATGACCCGAATAAATTTAATGAATACCCGCAGTCTTATCTGAGAAACAGGGCGGTTTCGACAGCATACGAGCCGGGATCCACCTTTAAGGCTGTGACTATGGCGGCGGCTTTTTCGGAGAAGGTAATAAGCGAGGGAGACCTCATTAACTGTGAGAACGGACAGATGATTGTTTACGGGCATAAATTGAACGACCATGAAAAATACAAGATATTGAATTTTAGAGATGCTTTTGCCAACTCCAGCAATATCGGTATATCGAAAGTAGGAGTTATGGTGGGGAAAGACAGGCTTTACAAATACATAAGGAATTTCGGGTTTGGAGATAAGACAGGTCTTACGATTTCAGGGGAAGTCAAAGGAATGGTCAGGTCTCCTGAGAAGTGGTCAGGACTTTCCATTTACACCGTTTCTATAGGTCAGGAAATCTCCGTAACTCCGCTCCAGATTGCCTCGCTTTATGCGACTATCGCGAATAAGGGAAAAATGATGCAGCCGATGCTTGTGAAAGCGATAAAGAGCAAAGAAGGAAAAATAATTAAGGAGTTTGCTCCGAAAGAAATACGACAGGTAATCTCCGAGCAGGTGGCAGAACGGATGACCCGGGTTTTAAAAGCGGTAGTGGAAAATGGCACGGGTAAGGAAGCGGCAATTCCCGGGCTTTCTTTAGCCGGAAAGACCGGTACCGCACAGAAGTTTGACCCGGCCATAAGAAAATATTCAAGCAGTAAGTATGTTGCGTCGTTTGCCGGTTTTGCTCCGGCGGATAATCCGAAGCTTGCTATTTTAGTAGTGGTGGATGAACCAAGCACCAGCAGGGGGATTTATTACGGCGGAAGCGTGGCGGCACCGGCCTTTGGAAAGATAGCAAAAAGAGCTCTCAGGTGTTTGGAAAAAAAGGAAACTGATGATATTGTTAAAAGTAATTAAGAATCTTAAATTAGAAAAGATTAAAGGTAATGTAGAAAAAAACATAGACGGGATTTATTATGATTCTAGAAAAGTAGAAGCAAACGGTGTTTTTGTCTGTATTCCGGGCTTTAAGGTTGACGGACATGCTTTTGCTTCGGAAGTTGTAAAAAAAGGCGCGGCTGCTCTTATTGTGGAAAAGGATGTGGAGAATGTTCCGCCGGACGTGACCCTTATCTATGTAAAAGATGCAAGAGAGGCTCTGGCGGAAATTGCTGCTGTTTTTTATGACCATCCGTCAAGGAAGCTTAAACTTGTCGGAGTGACCGGCACGAAAGGCAAGACCACTACATCGTATATGCTCCGGTCGATCTTTGAGAAGAACGGTGAAAAAGTAGGACTCCTTGGTACCATTAATTATGAGTTTAACGGAGAGGTTATACAGTCAAAAAATACCACTCCGGAATCTTTGGATCTGGAAGAGTTATTCCTTAAGATGGTGGTAAAAAAAGTGGAAACCTGCATTATGGAGGTCTCTTCTCATTCTTTGAAATTAAAGAGAGTTCATGGTCTTGAGTTTGACACCGCGGTCTTTACAAATTTCACCCAGGATCACCTGGACTTTCATAAAACCTTTGAGGATTATCTCGAGGCAAAACTTATGCTTTTTAAAGGCCTTGGTGTTAACAGTGTGAAAAGCTTTCCCAAGGTGGCTGTAGTTAACCTGGATGATCCTAAAGCCGCTGATTTTATGAAGGCGACAAAAGTAAAAGCTGTAACGTACGGGCTTAACGCCGGAGCGCATGTTGATGTCACGGCAAAGAATATTGTTTCGAGCGCTTTGGAGCTTTCTTTTGACATAGTTTACGCGGGTAAGGTTTTACCGGTAAAGCTTCAGATGCGGGGCAGGCATAATATAAGTAATGCCCTTGCCGCTGCCGCTGCCGGATTTGCCATGAATATCCATCCGGATAATATACAGGCCGGACTGGAAAACTTGAAAGGTGTTCCGGGCAGGTTTGAGGTTTACAACACCACAGAGGGAGTTTCAGTGCTTATAGATTACGCGCATTCTCCGGATTCTCTGGAAAAACTTCTTCTTTCGGCAAAGGATTTGAAACCGTCGAGAATTATAACGGTTTTTGGCTGCGGTGGAGACAGGGACAGGTCGAAGAGGCCTATCATGGGAAAAATTGCGATGGCGAATTCTGATATTACGGTTATTACCTCGGACAATCCGAGAACCGAAGATGCGCTTTCTATTATTAAAGAAATTAAAACAGGGATGAACGGTGGGGATTATAAAGAAATACCGGACAGGAAAGAAGCTATAAGAACGGCGCTTCTTCTAGCGAAGAAAGATGATGTTGTTGTGATCGCAGGAAAGGGTCACGAAGATTATCAAATTATAGGAAAAGAAAAGATTCACTTTTCCGACAAGGAAACAGCTGAAAGTATACTTTCAGAAAAGGGTCTATGGAAAAAATATTAGTTAAGGAAATAGTTGCCTGGACTAACGGGAAGCTTTTAAGAGGATCTCCTCTGGACGAAGTTTCTTCTCTTTCTATTGATTCGAGAACTATAAAAGCGGGGGCTTTATTTCTTGCAATTAAAGGCGATAATTATGACGGGCATTGTTTTGTAAAGAATCTGGAAAAACTTTCTGCGTTGGGAGCTGTCGTCAGTAAAGAGACGGAAGGATTGAATACTCTTAAGGTTGTAATATCTGTCGAAAATACAACTCAGGCGTTAAAACAGATAGCGGCAGGTTATATTGCAAAGCTTGCTAACGTGAAAATCGCGGGAATAACTGGCAGTAACGGCAAGACGACTACAAAAGACATTTTATGGAATATTATTTCTTTATCTGAAAAAACACATAAACCAAAAGGGAGTTTTAATAATGAAATTGGTCTGCCCTTGACGATATTAGGGGTGGATGCTTCTTACAAAGCTCTCATTTTGGAATATGGAACGAATCATCCCGGGGAACTTGTAAAGCTGGTTGGGGTGGCCAAACCGGATGCGGCGGCAATAACTAATATCGGGACGGCGCATATAGGTTTTTTTAAGTCCCGTGAAAATATACTGAAAGAAAAATGGACGCTTTTGGAAAATATAAAAGAGGGTGGTCTGGCGGTGATTAACCTGGATGATGCCTTATTAACCGGAAAAATGAGTTCGATCAAAGGAAAGATGCTGACTTTTAGCGTACTACGGCCGGCGGATATTTCCGCCGAAAATGTTACCGAACTTAAAGAAGGCGGTACGGCTTTTACTCTGAGTATCGGGGGAAAAAAGGAAAAGGTGAAGCTGAATCTTCTCGGGATTCATAATGTAAGTAATGCTCTTTGCGCTGCGGCTCTTTCCACGGCTTTTGCGGCGGATATTAAAAATATTGCCAAAGGGCTGGAGGAGTTTATAGCCGTTTCCGCGCACAGGCTTTCCGCGGAAGTTGTTAACGGAATTAAAATTCTGGATGATGCTTATAATGCCAATCCGGATTCCGTAAAAAGAGGTATTTATGCCCTTTTGGGTTTTTCGGCAAAAAAGAGAGTGCTGGTGCTGGGCGAAATGGCTGAGCTTGGTGAGTTTGCAGAAAAGCTTCACGGGGAGATAGGAGCGGTAGCGGCAAAGAACAATATTGACGCTCTGGTGGTGACAGGCCTGACCGGCGCATGGTATAAGGCCGGTGCCGTTAAAGCGGGAATGAAAGAGGGAAAAGTTTATCTTTTTCCCGATAATATCTCCGCCGGATTATTTTTAAAGAAATTTCTGGAAGAAGGAGACGCAGTCTTAATAAAGGGCTCAAGAAGAGCAGGTATGGAAAAAATCGTAGAAATGGTGAGGTTAAAATAAATGCTATATTATCTTCTCTATCCGCTGACCAAATATTGGAGTGCTTTTAATGTATTTAAGTACTCCACTTTCAGGGCAATCTATGCGGCTTTGACTGCTATACTGATTACATTTTTAATAGGTAACTTTGTTATAAAAAAACTGAAACAGATGAAGGTCTCTCAGCCGATCCGTGAGGATGGACCTAAAACCCATCATATTAAGACAGGAACGCCGACTATGGGCGGTATAATAATTATAATCTCCGTATTGGTTTCCGTGCTGCTCTGGGCTAAACTCGATAACGGATTAATCCAGCTTTCCTTGTTTACATTCGTTTATTTTGCGCTTCTTGGCGGGATTGACGATTACATGAAGCTTGTGAAGATGAACTCAAAGGGTATTTCAGCAAGAGTGAAAATACTGGGACAACTCCTTGGAGCCGCGGTAATTGTGGCATTTCTTTACACCTCTCCGGTAAGCGCCGAATTTGCGAGGCATATTAAAGTTCCTTTAATTAAATTTCCCGTGGACCTGGGAATATTTTATTTTCTCTTTATCTCTATAGTTATAGTCGGCTTTTCCAATGCAATAAACTTAACCGACGGTCTTGACGGGCTTGCCACAGGTTCACTTTTGTTTACCACTTTGGCTTTTACGGTAGTTGCTTATGTGGTAGGGCGCGTGGACTTTTCAAAATATTTAAATCTGATACATGTTCCGGCTGCTTCTGAACTTGTAATTTTTTGCGCGGCTATTGTCGGCTCCTGTCTGGGTTTTCTCTGGTACAACAGTTATCCTGCTCAGGTTTTTATGGGAGACACGGGTTCTCTGCCTCTGGGGGCTGTGCTCGGGCTCATGGCTGTGCTTGTAAAACAGGAACTCCTGCTTGTATTAATCGGCGGAATTTTTGTAGTGGAAGCGCTTTCGGTGATGATACAGGTCTTTTCTTTCAGAGTTTTTAATAAAAGGGTTTTTAAGATGGCGCCCCTCCATCATCATTTTGAATTAAAAGGTATGCCTGAATCAAAGATCGTTATCAGGTTCTGGATAATAGCAATAATAATTGCACTTGCAAGCTTGTCTTTGCTTAAGCTGCGTTAGGAGAAATGTTGAATTTAAGAGGAAAGAAAGTTACTGTTGTCGGTATGGCAAGAAGCGGAGTTGCTTCGGCAAAACTGCTGAAAGAAAGCGGAGCATTGGTGACTGTTACGGATATAAAAAATGAAAGTGAACTTCCGGAACAAAAAGAAGCTTTGCAGGCTCTTTCCGGTATAGAGATGGAGTTTGGCAGACATTCGGACAAGGCTCTCCTGGAGACGGATCTTATTGTTGTCTCTCCGGGGGTCGACACGGAAAAACCGCTCTTTGTGAAGGCGAAAGAAAAAGGTATTGAAATAATCGGAGAGCTTGAGCTGGCTTCTTCATTCTTTAAGGGCTCTGTAGTTGCTGTGACCGGCACCAAGGGAAAAACGACTACCTCGACTTTAATAGGCGAGATACTTAAAAAGGCCGGCAGGGAAACTGTAGTCGGCGGAAATATAGGAGAACCCTTGACCGGATTTGTAAGAGAGGGCGTGGATGATACCGGTACGATTTATGTAGCAGAAGTGAGCAGTTTTCAACTGGAAACTATAAAGACGTTTAAACCGAAAATTGCGGCTATTTTAAATATCGGAAGCGATCATATGGACAGGTATAAAAGTCTCCAGCAATATGTGGAAGCCAAAGGAAGGATTTTTAAGAATCAGACGGAAGGGGAAGCGCTTATTTTAAATGCAAATGATAAGTTTACGCCCCTCTATGAACAACAGGCAAAAGCAAAACAGTATTTCTTTGATATAAACGGCAGAGACAATAAAGAGGGTGTTTTCCTTAATAATGGGAATATTATTCTTCACTTAAATGGCGTTGAGAAAATGATTGTTAACCGGAAAGAACTCCTTATCAAGGGTTCTCATAATGTTGAAAATGCAATGGTCGCGGCTCTGGCGGCCGGTCTTCTTGGAGTGGAAAACGGTGTAATAGCAGAAGTATTCAGGAATTTTAAAGGCGTAGAACACCGGCAGGAGTTAGCCGGGGAAGTTTCCGGAGTAACGTTTATTAACAACTCCCAGGGGACGAATATGCTGGCGGTGGAAAAATCCCTGCTCAGTTATGACGCGCCGATAATACTTATTGCCGGCGGCAGAAATAAGAGAAGTGATTTTTCGGAACTGAGGGCTGTGGTTGCTAAAAAAGTAAAAAAACTTGTAGTTATCGGCGAAGCGAAGGAAGAAATTAAAAGAGCTCTTCTTGATGTCGTTCCTACAGAAGATGCGGCAGATATGGCAGATGCAGTAAGGAAAGCATTTGCGTCGACAGTTGCCGGAGATGTCGTTCTTATGTCGCCCGGTTGTGCGAGTTTTGATATGTTCAAAAATTACGAAGAGCGCGGGCGGATTTTCAAGGAAGAAGTCAGGAAGCTGCAGTTTGAAAAGACCGGAGGTTTATAGTGTACGACTTAGCACCCTCAAGAAAGCGGTTTGACGGCGGAGTTATTCTTTCTGCTCTCATTCTCCTTTTGGCTTTTGGAACCGTAATGGTGCTTTCTTCTTCCGGGATTTATGCCAACGATAAAGGACAGGCGCTGCATTATTATCTTATGAAACAGCTCTTTTGGATAGGTGTGGGAAGTTTAGGTCTTATTTTTTTTAAGAATATTAAATATGAAAAACTTCGTGAGCTGGCAAAACCGCTCTTTATCGCGGCCGTAATCTCGGTATTTCTGGTTTTTGTCCCGCACCTCGGCAGAAAAGTGGGAGGAGCCAGAAGATGGATATCGCTTTTCGGATTTACCTTTGAACCGAGCGAATTCCTGAAACTGGCGTTTATCCTTTATGTAGCAACGGCAATTGAGAGAAAACAGGAAGTAATTAAAAGTTTTGCTAACGGTTTTGTGCCGTTTTTAGTCGTTTTCGTCTGTATCTCAGGAGTTCTTCTGCTTCAGCCCGATATGGGTTCAATATTAATGCTGTTGTTTGTTCTGGGTTTAATGCTCTTTGTCGGAGGAGTAAGACTTGCTCATGTTTTAGCGGTTTCTCTTCCGATGCTTCCTGTCGGATATATGATCATAATGAGGGCCTCTTACAGGAGTAAAAGGATCAAAGCTTTTTTAGATCCCTGGGCAGACCCGCAGGGGATCGGGTTTCAAATAGTGCAGTCGTTTATCGCTTTTGGTTCCGGCGGCATCTTTGGTAAAGGTCTCGGAGGCGGCACCCAGAAGCTTTTCTATCTTCCGGAGGCGCATACGGATTTTATCTTTGCGATAGTAGGTGAAGAGGTCGGACTTATAGGATCTACAGCGGTTCTTTTGATCTTTGGTTTCATTATTTGGAAGGGCATTGATATTGCCATAAGGCTGGAAGATGTTTTCGGTAAAGTACTGGCGGTCGGGATAACTTCCTGGATAGGCCTTCAAGCTTTCATTAATATGTCGGTTGTAACGGGACTGGTTCCGACCAAGGGTTTGACTTTACCTTTTATCAGCTACGGCGGTTCGTCCTTACTTATAAATATGATGGCGGTGGGGATTTTGCTGAATTTGGCAAAACAGGTAAGAAGATAAGTATAAGAAATGGTGTTGGGTGCTAGGTTCTAGGGGCTGGGTTTAGATTAATGAGTTGTTGATTTAAATGATACTGCACTTAATCCGCCCCTGGCGGAAAGTAAAACAAAGTACCTAGAACCTGTGCCCGGGAAAAAGAGTAAATTTAAGAACGAGGAAAAACACTAAGTGAAAATACTGATTGCAACAGGCGGGACCGGAGGGCACATCTATCCTGCTGTTGCGTTTGGAAGAGAAGCTAAAAAAAATCATCAGGTGATATTTATCGGCGGGCGCGGAGGGATGGAAGAAAAAATTGCAGTAGCGGAAGGTTTTCAATTTCTTCCTATACCGGTGGGGAAGATATTAAGAAGGATCACTTTAAAGAACGTTTCAAATATGTTCAATTTTACAAAAGGGATATTTGCAGCAACGGCGGCAATAAGAAAAGAGAAGCCGGCGGTAATAATAGGTTTTGGCGGGTATGTTTGCGCACCGGTCGTTATAGCCGGATGGTTTACGGGCATTCCGGTTACTCTGCATGAGCAAAATGCGATACCCGGGCTTACGAATAAAGTTCTTATGAGATTTGCAAGGAAAGTATTTGCGAGCTTTCCCGGTACAGAGAAAGCTTTTAAAGGTAAAGGTGTTTACACCGGTAATCCCGTAAGGGAAGAGATAGGTTCTTTAACGAAAGAAAAGGCAAGTCAGTCCCTGAATATTGAGGCTGAAAGATCCGTGCTTTCTATAATCGGAGGCAGCCAGGGTGCCAGAAGCATGAACGCGGTTGTTTTTGAAGCTTTGAAAAAGCTAAAAGGCGGAAAAGTGGAAGTTCTATGGATGACAGGGGAAAAAGATTTTTCTCTTTATAAAGATAAGCTCTCCGAGATCGGCGGGTTAAAACCGAAATTATCGGCGTTCTTTGGAAACATACAGGAGATCTATGCTGTGACAGATCTTCTAATTGCAAGAGCGGGTGCCTCGACTATATCCGAGGTTATAAAATGTTCTATTCCTTCGATATTTATCCCGTTTCCCGCGGCGGCGAACAACCATCAGGTGCATAATGCACGGTCGATGGCGGAAAAAGGAGCGGCTTTGATGTTTGAAGAAAAAGACCTGACTGCCGAAAAGCTGGCGGATGAGATAGAAAGGCTTCTTTTTAAAAATGAAGGCATGGCGTCAATAAAGGAAAATATAAAAAAAATAATTACAAAAGACAGCGCGAAAATAATGTTAGAGGAGCTGAAAAAGGCGATATGAATAAAAAAACTTACAAAGCGCATTTTGTGGGAATAGGCGGTATTGGCATGAGTGGTATCGCTGAGGTTCTAATTAATCTGGGATACGGTGTTTCAGGCTCGGATGTTAAGAACTCCGAAATAGTCGAGAATCTTAAAACGAAGGGTGCTTCCGTAAATATCGGACACGCCGGAAAAAATGTTGCCGACGCAGCGCCGGATGTCGTGGTTATCTCGAGTGCGGTGCTGGCGGATAATCCGGAGGTAGTAGAAGCAAAGAAAAGAAATATTCCCGTAATTCCCAGGGCGGAGATACTTGCGGAATTAATGCGCCTTAAAACAGGCATTGCTATTGCAGGTACTCACGGGAAAACCACAACTACTTCTATGGCAGCGGTGGTCTGGAATGAAGCAGGTCTGGATCCGACAATAGTTATAGGCGGCAAACTTAATGTAATTAACAGTAATGCAAAACTGGGAAAAGGTGAATATCTGGTTGCTGAAGCCGATGAATCCGACGGTTCTTTTATGCATCTTAGTCCTGTTGTTATAGTTGTTACCAATATAGACGATGATCATCTTGATTTTCATCACAGCATGGAGAATTTAAAGCATCTCTTCATAAGCTTTATAAATAAGGTGCCGTTCTACGGTGTCGCGGTGCTTTGCGCGGATGATGATAATGTAAGAAGTATTTTACCGAGTGTGGAAAAGAAATATATAACCTACGCTATTAAGAGTAAAGCGGATATTACACTTAAAAAGCTTAAAGTAAAAAAGTTTGGCAGTGAATTTGAAGTGCTTTACCGCGGAAAAAACCTCGGGAAGTTCGTTGTTAATGTGCCCGGCGTGCATAATGTTCTTAATGCACTTGCCGTTATCGGTGCCGCCGTCGAGACAGGAATAAAACCGCAGGCGGTAAAGAAAGGCCTGGCGAAGTTTACCGGCGTAATGCGCAGGTTCGAAAAACTCGGAGAAAAGCACGGCGTGCTGGTGGTGGATGATTACGGGCACCACCCGACGGAGATTATGGCGACCTTAAAAGCGGCCCGGATGCTTAAGCCCAAAAGACTCATAGCGGTTTTTCAGCCGCACAGGTACAGCAGGACAAGGATACTCTTTGAAAAATTCGGCAGGGCGTTTAAAGAAGCCAATATGGTGGTGCTTACGGATATTTACGCGGCCGGTGAAAAACCGATACCTAATGTAACGGCGGAGCTGGTGGCTAACAGTATAAAAAATAACGGCAAAAAAGTGGTCTTTATAAAAAATAAAGAAGATATACCTGGGTATCTTTTGGATATCTGCAGGAAGGGAGACCTCATTATAATACTTGGGGCCGGAGATATCAGGAAGACCGGGGAAGATTTTGCGAAAAGACTTATTAAAAGCTAAAAAAGTACTAATGACTAGTGACTAATGACTATTTTAGGTAAGCGGCGGAAAGCTGCCGCGATATTACAATGAAGAGATATAGATATGAGGCGGAGTTTTTTCCGCCAACAATGAATAGTCAATAGTCATTAGTACTTAGTTATTAACATGAATGGTAATTAGTACTTAAATTACTGAGGATAGCATGAAGGTCAATGAAAACTTAATTATAATACTTGGGGCCGGAGATATTAGGAAGACCGGGGAAGATTTTACGAAAAGACTGATGAAAAGCTAAAAAAGTACTAATGACTGGTGACTAATGACTATTTAATGAACGCGGCAATAGAGCACCGCGATATTATAGAAAAGAAAGTTAAATATTAGGCGGGTTTTTTTCCCGCCAACAGTAAATAGTCAATAGTCATTAGTACTTAGTCATTCAACTCGATAGCAGTATTAGCAAGGAGTGTCAAAGAGTGTATGAAGATCAACGAAAACTTAAGTAAATATACCACACTGGGTCTTGGCGGGCCGGCGGACTGTATGATTGATGTTGCCGATATGGCGGGACTTAAAAAAGTGCTTTTATTTGTGAAAAAGGAAAAACTGCCGCTTACTCTGCTGGGAGGGGGAAGTAATGTTTTAGTAAAAGACGGAGGAATTAAAGGATTGGTAATCCGGTTAAAAGAAAATTTTTCAGAGATAAAGGTGAAAGGCAAAGAGGTCATTTGCGGCGGGGGAGCTGTACTCTCCGGTGCAGTGATAATAGCTGCGGCAAAAGGACTCTCCGGGCTCGAATTTGCGGCAGGCATACCCGGAACTGTCGGAGGCGCTGTGGTTATGAATGCCGGGGCAAATGCCGGGGAAATAAAAGATGTGGTTAAATCCATTACTGTAATAGACAAAAATGCGAAAATTAAAAAGTTAAACAGTAAAATGGCAGGTTTTATATATAGAGGGGCAAAGTTTGCAAAAAACGGCAATCTGATCGTGGTCGAAACAACTTTTAAGTTAAAGAAAAGCTCTAAAAAAGCCGTAAAAGCAAAGATATTTGAGCTTTTAAATAAAAGAAAAAAAAGCCAGCCGGCTTGCTGGGGTACCGCGGGTTCGGTATTCAAAAATCCGGAAGGTTTCTTTGCCGGTCGTTTGATAGATGAATGCGGATTAAAAGGCAAGAAATCCGGAAAAGTTGAAGTATCGGAAAAGCACGGAAATTTCTTTATTAATCGAGGGAAATCCTCAAAGGATTTTATAAAACTTATAGAGCTTGTAAAAAAGACAGTGCTTAAGAAAACCGGAGTAAAGCTGGCTGAAGAAATAAAAATATTAGGAGAGGATAAGTGAATAACTTGTTTGTAGAATATCATAAATTACTGAAAAATAAAAAAATTGTTCTTATTGCCGGAGGTATCTCTTCTGAAAGGGAAATTGCGCTAAGAAGCAGTGATGCCGTGGAAAATGCGCTCCGTAACATCGGACTTAAATATAGTCGCATAGATTTTAATGAAAAAAACAGGAAAAATATATTTTCACTGATAAGAAAAGCTTCGCCGGATATTGCTTTCCTCGGACTGCACGGGGCTTTCGGTGAAGATGGACGTATTCAGGGAGCCTTGGATATTTTAGGGATCAAGTATGCCGGGTCCGGAATGCTCGCAAGCGCGATTACCATGGATAAAATAATTACAAAGAAAATATTAATAGAGAGAAAACTGCCGACGCCCGGATATCTGGAATATACCGGCGGAAAATTGAAAATGAAACTTCCGGTGGTTGTTAAGCCCGCAGACGGCGGCTCAACCGTAGGTATTACAATTGTCAGAAATAATAAAGATTTTAATAAAGCAGTTAAACTTGCGCTGAAGTATTGTCCGAAAGTTCTTGTAGAAAAGTATGTAAAAGGCAGAGAGGTGACTGTTCCGGTGTTCTTTGGCAGGGCGCTTCCGGTTATTGAGATAATTCCAAAAACAGAATTTTATGATTATAAGGCAAAATACACAAAAGGCATGTCAAAACATATAATGCCGGCTAAACTTGAAAAGAAGCTTTACGGGAAAATTGAGGAACTGGCGCTTAAAGTACATGAGGCGCTTCTTCTTAAAGATTATTCAAGAATTGATTTTATTATAGAAGAAAAGACAGGAAAACCCTATATTCTTGAAGCAAATTCATTGCCGGGCTTGACGGGAACATCTCTACTTCCTGAGGCTGCAGGATATATGGGTATAAGTTTTGAAGAAATGATACTTTCAATGTTGGCGGGCGCGGTCAGGAATGGACAATAAAATACTGTTTTCTAAATATAGGAATAAGCCTGATATAAAAGGCACTAAAACCTATAAAGTTACGAGAATAGTATTGAAAACTGAAGCGGCAGCGGTAAGGCCAAAGGCAAAGATTACGCTTTCGTTTGCAAAGTTCTTAAAAGCGGGAAAGATCCTGCTTATAGCCGGAGCAGCTGCTGGTTTGGGTTATGCCGTTTTTACCGGAGTGGACAGATTAAATAACTCCCCGGAGTTTGAAGTAAAAGAAGTAAAAGTAAAGGGGAATAAATATGTAAGCAAAAACGAGATACTGGCGATAGCAAAAGTGGAGACAAGAAGGAATATGTTCGGAGTAAAATTAAAGGATGTACAGTCAAGATTAAAAGGAAACCCGCAGTTTAAAGGGGCTGCCGTTAATCGGGTGTTTCCCGGTACGGTGGAAATAGAAGTTACCGAAAGAGACCCGGTTGCTTATCTCGGGGAAAATAAACTTTATCAGGCGGATGCGGAAGGGATAACCTTCCCGGCTATTAAGTCTTTTTTTCACGGCAAGCGACTTTATGTCTTTACGGGAATAAATATTAGTTTAAGCGAGGTTGGAAAGAAAACCACTTCAAAGTCCTTAAAACAGGCTCTGGCGATGGTTGAAAAACTGGAAACAAAAGGGGTGCCGTATTTGAATGATGTAATGGCGGTAGATGTGCCCTGTCCGGAAGAGCTTTCGCTTGTGGTGCAAAATACAAAACAAGTGTATAAGCTCGGAGAAGGGAACTGGGATGAAAAAATTGATAAGCTCAGCTGCCTTCTTAAAAGTATAAATGAAAGAAAAAAAGATATCGCTTACGTTGATCTCCGGTTCCGTGACGAGGCGGTCGTTTCTTTTAAAAATAATAAAGCAAACTGATAAACCTAAAAGGGCGGTGAGAAAATGGCCAAAGACGAAAATGAAAAGATAGTGGTCGGGCTGGACATAGGCACGACCAAGGTCTGCTGTGTTATCGGAGAAGTTACAGATTCTGGAGGGCTTAATCTTATCGGTATCGGGCATTCCATATCAAGAGGTTTAAAAAAAGGTATTGTCGTTAATATTGAAACTACCGTGGAAGCGGTACGGAAAGCTGTAGATGAAGCTTCCAGAATGGCGGGAGTTGAGGTTGGTTCCGTATATGCGGGTATAGCCGGAAGTCATGTAAAAGGCCTTAATACAGAAGCGGTTGTGGCCGTTGCGGGAAAAAACAAAGAAGTTACAAACGGTGATGTTGAAAGAGTAATTGAAGCGGTCAAGACCCAGTCGGTACCGCCGGACCGGGAAGTAATTCACATTATCCCTCAGGAATTTATACTGGACGATCAGGATGAGATAAGGGCTCCTGTAGGTATGTACGGACAAAGATTAAGAGCAAAGGTCCATGTGGTTACGGCCTCGGTAGCCAGGACTCAGGATATTATCAGGTCTATAGAGAAGGCCGGTTATTTTGTGGAGGATATCGTACTTCAGCCTTATGCTTCGAGTGAAGCGGTGCTTACGCAGGATGAAAAAGAACTCGGAGTTGTTATGGTTGATATCGGCGGCGGGACGACGGATATAATTGTTTTCTCTGAGGGCGGAGTAAAGCATACTTCAGTAGTTGCCGTCGGCGGAATGCAGGTTACCAATGATGTTGCAATCGGACTTCGTGCTCCTATTGAAACAGCGGAGGAGATTAAGAAGTCTTTTGGCAGCGCTTTTGCCGGAACAATAAACGAGACGGAAGAGATACGGGTGAAACTTATTGGTGACAGGCCGGATCGTATTGTGCCGAAAAGGATTGTTGCAGAAATTATTCAACCCCGGATGGAAGAGATTTTTGAGTTTGTTTCTCAGGAGTTGAAAATGAATGGTATGGATGGCAAGGTGCCTTCAGGAGTGGTTGTTACCGGAGGCGCTTCTTTAATTTTAGGTATAGAGGAGGTTGTTGAAAAGGTGTTGAAACTCCCGGTAAGGGTCGGATATCCGCAGGGCATCAATGGTCTGGTGGAGATTGCCAATTCTCCCATGTATGCTACGGCGGTAGGACTTGCGCTTTACGGCGCAAAAGCCAAATCCGGAGGAAAAAGCGGACTGAGGTCTGTGAATAAAGGCCCGCTGGAGGGGGTTCTAAATAACGTGAAGAAATGGTTTAAGGAACTCTTTTGAAAGAAGCAGGGAAAGCAAGGACAGCAAAGAAAGCAAGAACAGTAAGAGCAGTAAGAGCAGAAAAAGAAGAAGGAGAAGCAAAAGAAGAAATGAAGGAGGAAAAGGAAGTGATAAAAAGTTGCAGAAAATCGGAATCAAATATTGTATCAGTGGAATCCGGTAGTTTTGCAATCAGCGAAATCATCTTCCAATTAAAAACGAAATAATATTACTAAAAGCCCCGACTAAACGTCGGGAAAAAAACGGAGGAAATACAATGATAGAATTTGCAAACGATCCAAGTTTTGCGGCCAACATAAAGGTGGTCGGAATCGGCGGTGCGGGAAACAATGCCTTAAACAGGATGATTGCCGCAAACATTTCAGGGGTTGAGTTTATAGCTCTCAACACCGATGCTCAGCAGTTGAAGAGAAATGCTGCTTCTGTGAAGATCCAGGTCGGCACCAAGCTTACCAAAGGTCTGGGTGCGGGAGCTAACCCTGAAGTAGGCCGTAAAGCGGCTGAAGAAGACAGGGAAAAGATCAGAGAAGCTCTTGCGGGTGCGGACATGGTCTTTATTACCTGCGGTATGGGCGGCGGAACAGGGACCGGCGGAGCTCCTGTCGTTGCAGAAATAGCCAAAGAGAACGGATCACTTACGGTAGGAGTTGTAACCAAGCCGTTCCGTTTTGAAGGGTACAGAAGAAAGATCCATTCAGACGCGGGTATAAAAGAAATATCCGAAAAAGTAGACACGCTCCTGATAATTCCGAACGAGAAACTTCTTTCTATAGTTGAAAGGACGACTCCGATGGTGGAAGCGTTTAACATGGCTGATGATGTTCTTCGCCAGGCTATTCAGGGCATCTCCGACGTTATCACTATCCCCGGGCTTGTAAATGTTGACTTTGCCGATGTAAGGACGATCATGGCAGAGATGGGCGGCGCCTTAATGGGTACCGGTATAGCAAGCGGAGAGAATAAAGCTACGAAAGCGGCGGAGATGGCAGTGACCAGTCCGCTTCTTGAAAATGTAAATATAGAAGGGGCGAGGGGCGTTCTTATTAATATCACCGGCGGTCCGGATTTAAGTTTGTTTGAAGTAAACGAAGCCACTTCTGTTATTTATGAAAAAGCCCATAAAGAAGCAAATATCATATTCGGCGCGGTCATTGATGAGAATATGAAGAATGAAATCAGGATAACTGTTATTGCCACCGGTTTTACTCCGAAAGCTAATGAAGCAATTCAGAAAGCGGAAGTAAAAAATGAAGTAGCGGTGGAAGAAAAGGAGCCTGAGCCTGCGGCAGAACAACAAGCTGTTTTGGTTGCAGCAGCTCCGCAGAAAAAACTTTCCCTTGACGATATAAAGGGTGAGATAGGAATGTCTAACCTCGAAGCCAAGGTAAAGGGCTATATGGAAAATGAAGATTTTGATGTTCCGACTTTTCTAAGAAAAAGAACGGAATAGAAAGCGGGGGCCGTGCTGAAAAGTACGGCCCTTTCTTCTCTTTCTTTAATCCGTTTAAGGAAAGGGAAGAAAAAAGAAAAGTACTTAGTCATTTTGTGTTAGCAGAAAGGAGCCCTTTGCTTAAAAGTTTTCTCATAGGAATACTCATCCTTACGTCATGCGTAAGGGCTGACGAGCCCTGGGGTATGATCCTGGGGTATCATAGAATTGTTGAAAAAAGAACCCTTTATCCTGATGTTACTATTACTGCCTTTGAAGAACAGATGCAATTTATTAAGGATAATTACGAGGTAATCTCGCTGGATTATCTGGTTTCTTGCATTAAAGAGAAAAAATCCCTCGAAGCCAACTCGGTGGTTATAACGCTTGATGACGGAGACCAGACCATTTATAAAAATGCGTATCCGATACTTAAAAGACTGAATTTGCCTGCTACGGTATTTCTATATTCTGATTATCCGGGAAAGGGCGGTATGACCTGGGAGCAGGTAAAAGAAATGTCAAATAATGGAGTAATCTTTGGCTCTCATACTAAATCTCATACCTTACTGACTGAAAAACTAAAAGGTGAGAGCAAAGAGAAATATCTTGAAAGATTAAGAATGGAACTTGTTGAATCAAAAAAAACAATAGAAGAAAAAATAAAAAAAGAAGTAAAGTACCTGGCTTATCCTTACGGGCAACATCTGGAAGTTGTTGAGGCGGAAGTGTTAAAAGCAGGTTATATTGCTGCTACGGGAATGGCCTGGGATAGAAACTTTGTTTCAAGTGCGTTGCTTGTTAATCTTAAACGCAGGCTTATTCCGGGAAAATATAAATTTAACGAGTTCGTAGATATATTCAAAAATACAAATCTTGATAAATCTTCGGAGACACTGCATGAAGACTACCGTTAAACTGGCTATTCTTGCCGTACTGGTCGGAATATTTGCCATATTTGTTTTAAAAATAGAATCTCCCGCGGGAAAAAACAAATCAAGGGAAAGTTTTACGGATATTGAAGTAACCCCCGAAGGCCATAATGCGCAAATAGAAGCTCCAAAGCAGGATATTCCTATAGAAAATTATCAGGATAAATATACTTTCCCCGGTCCCGAAAAAAATAAAGGAGCTAAATGGATAAAAATACTTAATTATCATGAAATCTTCCCTGAAAGCGTCCGTTCGAGCAAGGATCCAAAAATCAACAGGTTTTCCAAACCCTCGGATTTGTTGTTAATAGTTTCACTGGAAAATTTTGAAGAGCAAATGAAGTACCTTTCCGAAAATTATAAATGCGTAAAAATGTCGGATTTTGGTTTACGTCTCGAGAAAAAACAGTCCTACGATAGGGATGTAATAGTAATAACTTTTGACGGCGCCGATGAATCTATATATAAATACGCTTATCCTGTACTCAAAAAGTATAAGCTTCCGGCTACTTTGTTCCTTCATATTAACTCCGTAAAACTTGACAGGACCGCGATGAGCTGGGAAACAATAAAAATAATACATGAAGAGGGCTTAATGGAAATAGAGTCCCATTCAATGTCCCATCCTCACTTAAACAAAATGAAGGGCGGAGAAACCGGGGAAGAGTACGAAAAAAGAATAAAGCGGGAACTTGTCGAATCTAAAAATATAATAGAAGAAAAGCTTAAAAAGAACGTTTACTATTTTGCTTATCCTTACGGAGGCTATAACAGTACCGTTATGCGTCTGCTTAAAGAGAGCGGTTATAAAGCGGCGGTAACAGTGCAGTGGGATAAAAATACTATGGAATCCAACCCCTTTGCCTTAAAACGCAGAGGTGTTTTTGGAAATATAAATTTAAAACAATTTTCCGAACTCTTATCAAATAATTATAAAGATGACATGCGTGAATACGCAGATTAAAGTAATTATTTTGTTAATTATGTCCTTGTTTTGTATGGGCGCAGAGAGCCTCAAGGACAAAGTTATGCTTTCAGAAGTAAAGGTATCAGATAATGGAACAATCCGTAAAATAAAAGTATATACTCTCACCCGCGGTTTTGATACTTATTACCACCTGAAAGGGATCTGTCAGGCTTATAATATTTCCTTCTCCTATGTGCCGTCAAAAAAAAGAGTGCTTATGAACAGAGGTGTTAATTCCATGCGTCTTACTGTCGGCGTAGAACCAAAGCTAAAAGAATATTCTGTTTTTTCAGATAAGAGGTATTTTCTATCTGCAGATGGCCTGAATTATGTCTTTGCCGGACTGATGAAAGGTTCAGTAAAACTCGATAAAAAATCCAAAGTGCTTCAGGTTAAATACGAGGGAGAGATAAAACCAAAAAAAGGAAAAAAAAGCAGACCGGAAGTTAAAATGAATAACGGAAGTATAAAGACTATTCCTTTTTTACAGGGTGAAAAATTTAAAGTACAGAGGATAATAGTAGATGCCGGTCACGGGGGAAAAGATCCGGGTGCAGTCGGAAAAGACGGACTGCAGGAGAAGGCGGTTACTCTGGATATTGCTTTTAAAACAGCTGAATTAATAAGAGAAAAGCTAAAAAAAGAAGTTATTCTTACCCGTGATAAAGATGTATATATAAGCTTGCAGGAAAGAACGGCAATAGCTAATAAAAACAAAGGAGATATATTTGTTTCTATTCATATTAATGCAAATACCGACAGGGAGGCAGAGGGTACAGAAATCTATATATATGATGCGGATCCGTCCGATAAAAAATCAAGCAAGCTTGCAATACGGGAAAACATGGAATATTTGAAAACCGGAGGTATTAAATCCATCCTTTCAGAACTGGGTTCAAAATCTAATGATTATTTGAGTATTCTTCTGGCCGGGAACATACTGGATAATATTGTAAATAATGTAGATGTGGAAAGCCGGAATAAAAACATGATCCTTCGCGCCCCTTTTTATGTTATTGCGCATGCCAATATGCCGGCTGTACTTCTGGAAGTGGCATTCATTACCAATAAGAATGAAGAAAATAAACTTAGAGGTGATGATTTTAGAAACAAAGTGGCTAAGGCTATTTGTCAGGGTGTGGAAGATTTTATTAACGCAACAAACGAGCAGGATAAAGATGAGATCATGACTTCCCGGGAGCCGGTGACCGAGGAATACAAGAAGGAAGGATATACGGAACAGTGAGAACAGCAGGAGAAGCAAGGAAAGCAAGTACAGCAAGTACAGGAAGGGAAGAAAAAGAAGTAGAAGAAGGAAAAGAAGGAAAAGGAAGAATAGGAGTGGCATGATTTCTTTTGTTTTGAAAAATAAAAATACTACGGCGTTTACTTCGGTTAGGCCTGTTAGTTATAAATTGGAAGAGCTGAATAAGAAATTACCTGCTCTGTTAAAGAGGTTGAAAATAAAACCGGAGATTGTTGCTTTTGCGAAGCAGGTGCATGGGGCAAAAGTGTTTGACGTGAAAAGTGGCAAGTTTGTAAATGGGCGCGAAGCGGACGGATTTATTACTACGAAAAAGAATTGCCTCCTCCTGGTTTTTACTGCAGACTGCCTGCCGGTATTTTTATATGATGTGAAAACCGGATTCATCGGTATAACCCACTGTGGTTGGAAAAGCACAATAAAAAACATAGTATCTAGAGCCGTAGGGAAGCTAAAAAAGAAGGGCTCCAAAGTAAAAGACCTTCGTATAGTTCTAGGTCCGAGGATAAAAGAGTGCTGTTATGAGGTAAGCCCTGAGTTTGCCCTTAATTTCAAAGAGAAATATAGAAATAAGGGTTTTTGCAAGCGCGGCGGAAAACTATATTTTTCCTTGTCAGATATAGTGAAACTACAATTGAAAAAACTGGGAATTCCTGCTAATAATATAGAAGATACAGCTCGCTGCACATGTTGCGAGAAGAAAAAGTATTTCTCGTATAGAAGAGACGGTAAGGGAACGGGTCGGATGGTGTCAGGAATCATTAAAAGATAAGTACGAAGTACAAAGTACAAGGTACGAAGTTGAGCTAAGTATAGATATAAGACCATTTGATTTTGAACATTAAATAATGGAGAAAACTGTGAAAATAATATTAATTGTGCTCGGTGTTATTCTGACAACAGTCGAATTCGGGCTTGCAAAAGAAAAGCTGTTTCCATTAAATATTGATGAAATAGATTTTAATAAATATGAAATCAAAGGAAAACAAATAATACGGATAGCTGAAGATATAGACGAATCTGGTAATGCAAAAACTATTAAATATTATGAAATTGATAATGGAGATGTAAATATTACGATTAAAAAAGAATTAGCAATTGAAACCAGAGATGCTGGTATTTATAAGATTTCCGGCTATATTCCGGATGGATATGTTAAGGAATATTATGAATCGGGAGAGTTAAAAGCTCTTGTGCACTATTCCAGTAATAAAAGAAGCGGAGAATATAGTGCTTTTTCAAAGAGAGGTAATTTGATAGAAGAAGGTAATTATACAGGCAACAAAATTACCGGAATATCAAAATTCTACAAAGAACCCGAAATGAAGACTGAAGAAATAATTAAAGTAGATCGGGAAGACGAAATAGAGGATCTTCCAAAAAAAATAGTTTTCAAGTGCGAAGGAGACAAAATAGGCACAGCCTTGTTTTCCAAAGAAGAAAGGGAACTCAGCGTAACAATAAAAGATGCGAATGGGAAAAAAGTAAAGCATGAAATTGGAAGTTATATGGTTGTTAGAAATATAAAGACAGTAAAACTTGAAAAAGATGATTATGAGAGCATATATTTTTACTGTATTGATGGGGGAACCGGGGCGGCGTACTATGCTTTATATGTTATAAATACCAAAAAAAATGCTTTTGTAAGTTTTTCTATGGATAGATCTGTTGGCGATTCGTTTCAAATATGGAACACTCGGGATAAAATAGATAAATTTGAAAATGATGAAGATAGAAAAGAAAGAGAATACTTGGTAAAAATGGCAAAAGAGCAGGGATATGTCTCTCAAGAAGAAATAGGCAAATCCGAGAATAATCCGTACTATGCTTATTATTTCTGGCATAAAGACGGTGGAAAGAAAAAAGATGGTACAATAAGAAAATACAAGGGCAAAGAGACAGGGAACAGCATATGCTCGGAAGTAAAATATAATAATGTCAAGTATACCTCATATTTTAAAAGTGGGGTTATGGCCTACGATGAAGAAAAAAATGAACATTACGTAGTGTTTCATAGGGAAAATTCATATGAATGGGCGGATCGACTTGAATTGAAATATCCATATCTGTTTATTGTGTACAACCACGATGATAGTTTAGCAATAGTTAATATTAAAACAAACTTGGTAAAAGACTATGGCTTTGTTAAGAATGTTAAAATAGAAGACAAAAAGATAAAAATAGGCAAAAACGAAGAAATCCCCTATCCGGATTTCTAAAAGTCCAATGAGTTTTGTTTAAGATTTAGTAATTATGAAGTTAGTAATTGTTTAGTGTAAATCCTTAGAAAACCCACAGCCTCGTAAGCCCGTGGTAGTTGACTGCTTAGAATTTAGATCTTAGTAATTGCAATTAAGGAGAATTATGGATTTCACTGACCTAATAAAAAAGCGAAAGAGCATCCGAAAATATGATCTCACAAAGCCTGTCTCCGAAGAGCTCGTCGCCAAGCTCCTCGATGCTGCCCGCATAGCGCCTTCGGCTTGCAATCTTCAACCGTGGCATTTTATTGTCATTAAGGATAGTAAAGTAAAAGAAAAATTGAAAGAAGCTTACGGGCGGGAGTGGTTCTATACGGCGCCGGTGATTATTGTAGGATGTGTAGACACTTCTGTATCGTGGAAACGTTCTTTTGATAAAGCTGATTATAGCCATGTTGATCTGGCTATTGCCTTTGAACATCTCCTTCTTGCCGCAGCTAACGAAGGACTCGGCACCTGCTGGGTGGGAGCCTTTAATCCTGAAATTGCCCGGAAGGTTCTGGGTGTTCCTCAAAATATCAATATTATAGCCATGACCCCTGTTGGTTTCCCCGCAGAAGACCCGGTCTTGAGACCGAGGAAAGAACTTAGTGAAATTGTGCATAAAGATATTTGGTAAATCAAACATTTTGCAATGTTTTAAAGTAAAAGCTTTGAAGTCTTACGATGCTTTATATGACGAGCACTTTGAAATGAATTTTGAGGCGGTATTTTTTACGGTTTCAAATGCGCCCCTGCCGAATATAGACCAGGTGTATTCATAGCCGCCTTTTTTTATCTCATTATTTGGAAGGAGATAAGATGTGCCGCCGTTTGAAAGGGAGACGGTGTTTAATTCTACTTCGGGAAACCGTGTTTTTAGGTATCTAGACATTTCTGAAAAAACTTCTTCCTGAAAGAAAAGATAATTTACCGGACCGATAGAAAGCAAGCCGAGACTATAAGGCCAGTATTTTCTTGTTATATATTTATTATTTCCCTTGAATATTGTGAAATTCAAATAAACCATCATATCATTTGCCCAGCGTAACTCATCTTTTTCTCTCGCTTTTTTTACCGGAAGTTTTGAGAGATTACCGGGAGTATTTCTTTCCCGTAGCAACCAGAAGTTGGCAGTCAGCTTCTTTATATCTTTTTCAAGATCAGTCCTCACCGGCAGAGTGATACTTTTTGTCGAGTAATTAGCTTTATTAAGAGGTGAATAATTCAAATCTTTTGAAGCGCTGATCAGTTTTGCCGCAAGCCGTCTTCCAAAGGCTTTGGCGCCTTTTACGGAATAATATTTCGAATACGGTCTTAAGTCACCGGAACAGCCGTTTAAGAATAAAAAATCCCCTCCAAAATGTTTTTCCAGGGTTTTGAGAAGGAAACCGGGATAATCGGCGCTTATGATATTACCGTTAAAGTGTGCTACAAAAGTCGGGTGTGAGGCATATCTAACAATGCCTCCTAAAATACTACCTTTTGAACTCTTAAAAAGCAGGAGGGTGAGGTCTGGATCTACAGGTCCGTCAAGCTTTGCTGAAGCGGATACTTTTATCTCCGGAAAACCCAGAGAACTCAATTCTTTTTCAACATAGCCTTTAACGTGAATATCACCATTTTTGACGACGCAGCCGGAATTATCAATCACAGTTACGGTCCCAAAATCCCTTTTTGAATCCCAGCGCCTGTTGATATTAAATCCTTTTCCTGCTTCAGTTTTTATAAAAGAAATTTCAGCTTGGGATGCTCTGTTTATTGCCTTTTTTCCGGCGGTTATAAGGGTTTTTACGAAATAGTCATCTTTTAAATTAGGCATTTTGGGCATGCTGTGCGTGTGAGTTACGTTTATTACTATTTTACGTGGATCGATCCGTAAAGCTTTTGCGATTACTTTTCTGAAGGTTGTGGCAAATGGTTCGGGAAGCTCCACAAAATCAAGGGAGAATGTGATATGTATAGGCTTGTCATTTTCAACAAGGGCAAAACAACGGACGAAAAGCGGGTCGTTTATCTTATAACCGCATATCTTATATGTAAACGCCCCTGTAATATTTAACTTGGAAAACCCTGCTTTTATCATTTGAACCTCTGTTTGATGGTATCACAAATCTTTTGGCAAATTCAATAAATTTTGAGAGCTTTAAAAACTCCAGATCAGTAATGATGTGGTAAGTATGCATTGAAAAATAGGAGATTTTGTTAGAGGTCTTATTAAAAGCAATTTAAAAAAATGAGAAGACACCCAAGGCATATTGAAAATATATTCGTCTTGACAATTGTGTGGTTGTGTATATAATAGTCGTAATAATTAAGAATGTAAGTGCAAATATGTTGTTGAAAAGACGCTATATTTGTTGTAATATATAGTTAACATGTGTTAACTATAGTTAACAGCAGGGTGGTGGCTTATGAATAGTATGATCGAAAGTATATTCTCAAGTAAAGCAAAGATTAAAGTGCTAAGGTTTCTTTCTGTATATGATCCTGAAATGAGCGGTAGAGAGATAGCCAGAAATGTCGGAGTATCTCATGTCCGGGTTTTAAAGGTTTTGGATGAACTTTCCCGGGACGGCTTTGTTATAAGAAAAAGAGTCGGAAATACATTTTCTTTCAAGATAAACAACAGAAATACTGCTGTGAAATATATACTTAAGGAATTGTTTGAAAAAGAAGAAAGCTATCTTTCAAAAATGCTTCAAAAGATAATTGATGATATAGCCCCTGATGCATTGTCAGTTTACTTGTTCGGCAGTATGGCTGAAGGCAAGCAGAGAGCCGGAAGCGACCTTGACCTGTTCTTTGTCGTGAAAGATTATAAAAGCAAACTAAAGGCGGAAAAAAAAGACATAGAAAATCATACAGAAAGCGTGCTTGAGACAGGAAAAAAAGTTTCCAGTATCATAGTCACTCTTACTGAATATATAAAAATGAAAACAAAAAATAAACAGCTTTTAATGAATGTCGGAATGGGCCGGCATTTAAAAGGTAAAAAGTTAAACGAGCTGTAAAGCGAGGGGTGAATGACAGGAAAAATACCAAGGAAATTAAGAGAAAAAAGTACATAATTTAAATTATTTTGATAAGGCCGGAAAGTTCGTTGAAGCAATGAAGGCCTGTTTGGAAGAAAAAAATTACGACGCAGCAGCTTTAAATGGAGTACACGCCGTCATCTCCGCTATAGATGCCGTACTTGTCTTCAAAGGCGGCGTTGTAAGCGCAAGTCTAAATCACGAAGATGCCGTAAAACTGCTTGCTGAAATTGTTAATGAAGAAGACACTGTCAATCAATCAAGGCATGCTTTTGCGGTACTAAAAATGAAAACCAAAATAGAATACACAGACGATCGCATCACGGAAAACCAAGCCCTGGAAATAGAAAAACAAACAGATAGATTTTTACCTGGGCCAAAACAAAACTTCCAAAATAAGGGACTGACAACAGGCTTCACCGGTGTCTGTCCCCGGTTTTAATGATAAGTTTAAACAAATTCCACAAGAAAACACGCTTGTTTACATACAACCCAATTATGTAAGCCATATAATATAGTTCATCAAAGTGCCAAATTATCTTGAAAAGTACCGAGGCAAATGATAAAATAATGAGCAAATTACTGCATTAATAAGCAAAACTATGCAAAATCGACTTTGGAGAGAACATGGTTGAAGAGTATAAGCAGGGTATAGGCGAGTTGTTTTTGAATCCGGATCCGGATAAGCTCCGGGAGACTTTTAAAGCCAAAGATAAGAAAATGGTCAGTAAAGTCATGGATTTAAAGGATGCTGTTTCAAAATATGTTAAAGACGGGGATTATCTGGGGATTGGCGGGTTTGGTACCAACAGGATTCCTTCTGCGGCTTTGCATGAAATAGTAAGACAGAGAAAGAAAAATCTCGGTTTTGCGGGGCATACATCCACTCACGATTGTCAGATCCTTATTGCCGGAAAATGTATAAACAGATGCGATGCGGCTTATATCGTAGGTCTGGAGGCCAGAGGTTTATCGCCAAATGCACGCAGGGCTTTCCAATCCGGAGATATTAAAGTAACGGAATGGACGAATGCCGTTCTTTCCTGGAGATTAAAAGCCGCTGCTATGGGGCTTCCGTTCTTGCCCACCAGGACGATGATGGGAACGGATACTTTTAAGTACAGTGCGGCAAAAGAGATTAAATGCCCATTTACGGGGAAAAAACTTGCGGCAGTTCCTGCATTGTCCCCTGATGTCAGTGTAATTCACGTACACAGATCGGATGTTTACGGTAACTGTCAGATAGAGGGTATTTCTGTTGCAGACCAGGATCTCGCAAGGGCTTCAAAAAGAGTTATCCTGACCACCGAAAAAATAATCTCCAACGAGGAGATACGGCGCGAACCCCATAAAACATTTCTGCTTTATCTTTATGTTGACGCAGTTATCGAAGTGCCTTTTGGCTGCTATCCGGGCAATATGCCGAATGAATATTTCTCCGACGAGGAACATCTCAAGGAATGGATGGATGCGGAGAAAGATGAAAAAGAATTTGAAAAATTCCTTGATAAATATATTTACAGCTGTAAGAATTTTAATGAGTACCTTGAGAAAAAGGGCGGTATCGAACGTATTATGGAGTTAAGAAAGAAAGAATTTTTAATGTTCTAGTAAAAGGTATGGTATGGCTGAATATAATCCGCTTGAACTAATGATCTGCTCGGCAGCAAAGTTCCTGGAAGACGGCGCGGTTGTGGTCGTCGGTACGGGAGCACCTTGCGCGGCTGCAATGCTGGCGCAAAAAACCAGTGCGCCGAAACTTGTCGTACTTTTTGAAGCCGGCGGTATTGCTCCATTGCTTCCGACTATGCCTATCTCAGTAGGGGACTCAAGGACTTTTTACAAAGGACTTCAGGCTACTTCCATGGACAAAATAATGGAGGCTTGCCAAAAAGGTCTTGTGGATTACGCTTTCCTCGGTGGAGCGCAGATAGACAAATACGGTAATTTGAACTCCACAATTGCCGGTAGTGATTATTATAAACCAAAAGTAAGATTTCCTGGCTCAGGCGGTGCTAATGATCTGGGTTCTTTATGCTGGAAAACTATAGTAATGACCCCGCAGGATAAAAGGCGATTTGTTGAAAAAATGGATTTTGTCACGACTCCGGGCTTCTTGACCGGCCCGAACGCGAGGGAGGAAGCAGGACTTCCGCCGCACACAGGGCCTTATAAAGTCATTACAAACCTTGCAGTTATGGGCTATGATGAGAAAACGAAGCTTATGAGGGTAGAATCCCTGCATCCCGGAATAAGCGAAAAAGACGTAAAGGATAACACGGGTTTTGATATTCAGTTCATCAGTAACCTCAAAGAAACGCCCGCGCCTTCGGCTGAAGCGCTTAAAATATTAAGAACAGAAGTGGATCCCAGCGGATTTATTATTAACAGGCCGGCTTCCTAGGTCATGCGTGTTTTATTTAAGAAAGAGTTAAAAAGTAACAGTGTAATCAGCGTTGTTGGTCTTGCTAAGAACACCGGAAAGACAACTACCTTAAATAAACTGATAGAAGAAGCAAAAAGTATTTATAAAAGTATCGGAGTTATCAGCACCGGAAGGGACGGCGAGCGTGTTGACGTCTTTACCGGGAAAGCAAAACCAAGAATATTTGTTCCGGCAGGTTCGGTCTTTGTAACAACTGAAGAGTCGCTGGTAATGTGCGAAGCGCCCTGGAAGCTTTTAAAGAAAACGAGGTATTCGACAAGCATGGGCAGGGTTCTGATATTAAAAGCTCTAATGCCGGGATTTGTGGAAGTGTCGGGCCCTGTTTCGGTAAATGAGACCATAGAGATCGTTAAATTACTCGGAAAGGATTACAAAGCAGCGAGAGTTTTTGTAGACGGTTCAATAAACAGAACGGCGATAATAACATCAAGATTGAAGTGCGGGGTCGTTCTGGCAACAGGTGCGGTGTTAGGCGATCTAAGTGAAATTATAAAGGAAACGCTTCTTAAAATCACCATGCTAACCTTACCGGTTGTCGACGGTAAAATTAAGAAACAAATCCTGCGAAAAAATAACTGCGGCACTATCAGTTTCAATAAAAGAAAAGAAGCAAACGTGCTGCCTGAATCTTTACTGAACTATATTGAAAATATAAATAAAGGATTGTTCGACAGGCCGGCTTATATCTATACAAGCGGCGCCATTACGGATTTGATAATGGAAGCCCTGCTCAAAAAAAAGCTGGTTGTAGAATTAATCGCTCTGGATGCTTCAAAGATACACGTAAGCCGGAGTGCTTTTGAAAAATGGAAAAATAACGGCGGTTCTTTTAAAGTGGTAAATAAAATAAACCTGGTGGCAATAACTTGCAACCCATATAATCCGATGGGAACAAGTTATGAGCCGAAAAGGTTTGTGAAGGCGATAAAGAAGTATAGCTTAAAAATTCCCGTTTATGATGTAGTACAAGGTTCATAAGGTTTGTAAAGTTTGTAAGGTTTATAAGGTGGAATGGCAAAAAAATAAATAGTTCTAGGTGCTGGGCACTGGGGGCTAGGGAAGAAAGAACGTTGAGCGGAAGCGAAATCAGCCAATGTTTTGTGAACTTTTTCTCAACCCGTAACTCGCTATCCACCTCGGTGGATTTCGCAAAGGATTATGGTTTGATATTTGGACTTTGCTCAACCCGTAACATTCTTTATTTAAAGGAACAACATGAACAAACTAAACTTAAATAGGAACAAAATAGCAGCCTGCCGAAATTACTCAAAAATAATCGCTGCCGATTTGCAAAAGATCATAGATAAAAATACTACTGTTTCCGTGGAAAGAAGTATACTCCGATTGTTTGGGGTTGACGGTGTGGATAAATCGGGTCTTCCTTATCCCAACATACTGGCAGAGAAAATCAAAGAAGCCGGAGTTCTTCAGTACGGCGCTGCAAATGTAATGGCGTCAACGATGATCCAAAACAGGAAAAACTTCAAAGAAACAGTAAGCTTGATTATTTTGGGAAAGGTAAAACCGCTTTATGTAGCTGATAAAAGGAACAAGCAGGTAGTAAATAGGCTTTCTGAATATGGTATTTCAAGAGTTGAAAAAGCAAGAAAAGACAGGGCAAAACTGCAGGCGAAAAACCCAACCGGAAAAGGTCCCTGGTTCTACCTTATTGTTGCTACCGGTAATATATATGAAGACGTAAAGCAGGCGAGGTCGGCGGCTTTAAATGGGGCTAACTGTATTGCTGTTATCAGGTCAACAGCTCAAAGTCTTATGGATTATGTGCCTTACGGGGCAACGACAACAGGATTTGGCGGTACTTACGCGACCCAGGAAAATTTCAGGATCATGAGAAAAGCTCTGGATGAGATATCCGTAAAACTCGGACGGTATATTTATCTTGTAAATTATTGCTCGGGACTTTGTATGTGTGAAATAGCCGCGATGGGGGCGATGGAACGCCTTGACATGATGCTGAATGATTCGATGTACGGGATAATCTTCAGGGATATTAATATGTACAGGACGTTTATCGACCAGCATTTTTCCAGGATGATAAATACGCAGGCGGGAATAATAATAAACACCGGAGAAGATAATTATTTGACTACTGCGGATGCGGTAAAACAGGCGCATACCGTATTGGCCTCAGAGTTCATCAATGAAAGGCTTGCGAAAAATGCAGGTATGCCGGAAAAATTGATGGGACTCGGACATGCGTTTGAAATAAATCCGGATATTAAAAATAGCTTTCTCCTGGAACTTGCCCAGGCGCAGATGGTGAGGGAGATATTCCCTGAGTCACCAATAAAATATATGCCTCCGACCAAACATATTACCGGGGATATATTTAAAGCTCATGTTATTGATTCAATGTTCAACCTGGCATCAGTTGCCACTAACCAGTCCATTCATCTTCTCGGTATTTTGACCGAAGGAATACACACGCCGTTCATACAGGACAGGTATTTAAGCATTGAAAGCGCGAAATATGTTATGAACGCGGCAAAAGATATGTCAACAGAAGTTACTTTCAGAAAAAACGGACTTATTCAAAAAAGAGCAAATGAAGTTCTGGATAAAGCTTTAAAAATGCTCGGTAAAATAAAAAAAGAAGGGCTTTTAAATGCGCTTGAACAGGGATGTTTTGCCGATATTAAAAGACCGAGAAAAGGCGGCAAGGGCTTTGAAGGTGTTATAGCAAAGGCAAAAGAATATACTAATCCGTTCGAAGAAAGATGGAGCTTACTTAAATGAGCAAAATGATAAAACCTTACGGCGACAAGTTAAATGACGGGATGGTACAGCTTAGTTTTACTTTGCCCGTGAAAGCTGATCTGGCGGAGGAAGCAGCTAAAAACATTGCTTTAAAAATGGGTTTGGCGGACCCGCACACTGTCTATCATAAAGATATCGGCGAAGGGTTTACTTTCGTCATTGTTTACGGCAAATGTACCCATTCTGTTGACGTTTCAAAATTAAAGGTAACTAAGGTTGTCGAGGAATGGATGGGACTGGATGAAGTTAATGAATTTGTAAAGAAAAATATTAAAAGGAAAGTCGTAGTCGTCGGGGCCTGCATAGAATCAGATGCGCATACTGTCGGTATTGATGCAATATTAAATATGAAAGGTTTCAGCGGGGATTACGGTTTTGAAAGATATTCAGCATTTAAGGTTTACAATATGGGCGCGCAGGTGCCGTGCGAAGAACTGATCAGAAAGGCCAAAGAAGTGAACGCTGATGTGATACTTATTTCCCAGATAGTGACCCAGCAAAATATACACCTGCATAATCTTACAAAACTTATTGATATGATAGAATCCGAAGAGCTGAGAGATAAGTTCCTGGTCATTGTCGGCGGGCCTTCCATTAATAATAAATTCGCAAAAGAATTGGGTTATGATGCGGGATTTGGAAAAGGAACTTTACCCTCGCACGTAGCTACTTATGCGGTTAAGAAAGTTTTATCAAGAATGGGGAAAGTAAAGTCAAAACGAAAGCAGTGCTGAAAAAAATATAAGTGATGTAAAAAAAAGAACAATGTTGGAATAAAATATTTATCAGTAGAATCAGATAGTTTTGTAATCTCTTCGAAAGATCCGCCAATTATTTAGGGCGGATCGTCGAGAGATCCGCCTTATATAACTGGCGGAAGTGGTATCGTGATTGTTGAATGCTATCCGCCAAAAAGATCGGCGGACGAACATGTATAATAAATTATGGTAGTTCGAAAGGAGACAATATGGCATATTTATCGTACGACATCAAGCCTCACAAAGTGAAAAAGATCAAAACAAAATATAGGGAGATAAAAACGGCAATACCGAATCCAAAATCCGTTCAGGTACTCAAAGACCTGAGGAAATATGAACCGAGAGCTATGGGCGGACAGCCGCCTATCGTCTGGCATAAAGCCAGGAATTTTAATGTATGGGATGAGTATGGCAATAAATGGATAGACTTTTCCTCAGGCGTTCTGGTTGCGAACGTCGGGCATTTAAGGGAAGAGGTTAAACAGGAGATTCTAAAGCAGGTGAAGCAGGGCCTGATACATAACTATTGTTTCCCTAATGTTCAAAGAGCGCGTCTTGTTAAAAAACTTGTTTCCATGTCGCCGAAAGGCATCGAAAAAGCGTTTTTATTAACTACCGGTTCGGAAGCAGTTGAATGCGCCATTAAACTTGCCAGAACTTACGGGCAAAAGATCGGCGGAAAGAAAAAAATAGGGATACTTGGTTTCAGCAGCGCGTTTCACGGTAGAACACTGGGCTCGCAGATGGCCGGGGGTATTCCCGGGTTAAAAGAGTGGATCGTCAATATTGATAAGTCTTTCTATCAGATACCTTATCCGGACGGGTATTTTAATAAAAACACAAGTTTTGAGTATTTTAAGAAGGCTTTAAAGGCAAAAAAGATAAAGCCGAATATGATAGCGGGCTTTTTAATGGAATCCTATCAGGGCGGGATTGCAGCTTTTGCAGACAAAGAATATATAAAAGGCGTCCGCGCATGGTGCAAGAAGAATAAAATAATATTTATAGACGACGAAGTCCAGGCAGGATTTGGCAGGACGGGTAAGCTGTTCTCCATAGAACATTACGGAATTACTCCTGATATTATCTGTTGCGGTAAAGGGCTTTCAGGAGGGCTTCCGATATCTGCGGTACTCGGACCGACAAAGATCATGGACATTTACGGTCCCGGCGAAATGACCTCTACTCACAGCGGCAATCCTCTGGTTTCCAGGACTGCCGTAAAAAGTCTTGAGTTAATTCAAAATGAAAAACTCGTGGAGCGCTCGGCAAAGCTCGGGTTGATACTGCACGCAGAGTTGAATAAAATAAAAGATCAGCATAGTGATATTATCGGTGCTGTTAACGGCAAAGGGCTTCTTGTCGGCGTGCTGTTTAGAAAAGCCGGTACGGAAAATGAACCGGATGGGACTATCGCTTTTAAGATCGTAAAAAAATGCATAGAAAAAGGTCTTATGCTTTACGCACCTCTGGGTACCGGAGGAGCTACTATCAAAATGAACCCGCCTTTAATTATAGAGGAAGCCGCTTTAAGGGAAGGTATATCTATATTTAAGGAAGCGCTGGAAGAGACGTTAAACGAAAAGTGAAAGAAATTTACAATTGACGATTTACGATTGACAATTTATGGTAAGCGGGAAAAGCTCCGCTATGTAAAGTGGTGCCAAGGCATTGTGAGACTTTTGTAAGCAGTTATTTTGCCTGTATCAGTGGAATCCGGAAGCGTTGTAATCGGTGGAATCGTTTTACGAGGAGGGAGGATTTTATGCAGAAATTTTCTAAGGTTAAATTATGGAAAAATGTGCCGGAAAAAGATTGGAATGACTGGCACTGGCAGATACGTAACAGAATAACTGATGTTAAACAGCTGGAAGAAGTAATAAAGTTAAGCAAGCAGGACAAAGCAGAGATAAATATGTGCCTGGCAAAGTTTAAAATGGCTATCTCTCCCTATTACGCTTCATTAATGGATCAAAATGATAAAAAATGTCCGGTAAGGATGCAATCTGTTCCTACCATATTGGAAACAAAGACAGCGGAGAGTGATATGCATGATCCTTTGCATGAAGATACGGACTCTCCTGTTTATGGAATTACGCATAGATATCCAGATAGGTTGATTTTTATGATTACGGATCAGTGCAGTATGTATTGCAGGCACTGCACCAGAAGAAGAGCCGTCGGAATCACAGATAAAAGAATATCGGACGCGCAGATAGATAAATGCATTGAATACATCAGAAAAACAAAAACAGTCAGAGATGTTGTGATAACCGGAGGCGATCCGTTAACGCTGGAAGACGATGTTTTAGAGGGTGTAATTAAAAAGATAAGAGCAATAAAACATGTTGAGATAATAAGAATCGGAACCAGAATGCCGGTAGTGTTGCCCATGAGAATTACAAAAAAACTTGCCAATATGCTTCAGAAGTATCATCCTTTATGGGTTAATGTGCATTTCAACCATCCGAGTGAAGTTACAAAGGAAGCTGCGGAAGCCTGCGATATTTTATCAAGGGAGGGAATACCGTTAAATAATCAGTCTGTTTTGCTCAAGGGTATTAATGATTGCCCGCATATAATGAAAAGACTGGTTCATGATCTCTTGAAGATACGGGTCAGGCCGTATTATCTCTACCAGTGCGATCTTTCGGTAGGTATTGAACATTTCAGGACTTCAATAGGAAAGGGTATTGAACTGATGGAAAGATTAAGAGGCTATACCAGCGGTTTGGCAGTGCCGACCTTTGTAATTGACGCGCCTGCAGGCGGCGGGAAAGTTCCGTTAATGCCTGAATATATGATCTCAAGGTCAGACAAAAAGATAATTATCAGAAATTACGAAGGTTTGATCAGCGCATACACCGAACCTGAAAAAGGAGAAAGCAGCTGCAAGAAGTGTAATTTATGCAAAAACGTATTCAAAGAAGATAATATCGGAATTGCCAAGTTGTTTTCCGGTAAAGCTGTATCCTTGAGACCGATAGATTCTAAAAGAGGGCATGAGATCAGCGGGACAACGTTCCACGCTTAAACGAGGGAGATATGATGTTGAAAAATAAAAAATATTTTAAAAAAGATTTTTGGGCCCCGCCCTTGAATTTTGACAAAAATTTAAGGAAAAGATTTGATCTGCAAAATAAGATCTATGTGCATGATGTTACCTTGAGGGACGGCGAGCAAACTCCGGGTGTTGCTTTTTCGACCGAAGAAAAAGTTTTAGTCGCGCATGAACTTGACAAGCTCGGGGTTAATTCCATTGAGCTTGGACTTCCGGTAGTACCCAAAGATTTTAAAGCCATGGAAATATTAGTGCGTGAAAAATCTATTAAAGCAAAGCTGACCTGTCTGGTCAGGGCAAGAAAAGATGATATTGATGCTGCCGTTAAAACAGGGATAAAAGCGGTTATACTGGAACATACGGTCAATACCGTTGCCTGCGATCTGGCTTACGGAATGACCGAAAAAGATCTGATCAAAAAAAATATTGAAATGATCAAGTATGCAAAAGAACGTGGTCTTTGGGTCAACTGGATGGGCTGGGATGCTTTCAGGAGCGAGCCAGCGCAGATAGAAAGAATATTCAAAGCTGTTGTATACGGCGCGGATCCTGAAGCTGTAACAATAGCGGACACTTTTGGAATGCTTCATCCTCTGGCTACTTTTGATTTCTTTAAAAAAATGCGTAAGTGGTTCCCTGAAAAGTTACTGGATCTTCACGCTCATAACGATATGGGTATGGCAACTGCGAATGCGGTTTGCGCCATAACCGCGGGAGCAAACGGAGTGCACACCGCCGTAAACGGTCTTGGTGAAAGAGCAGGTAATATCAGCCTGGAAGAGGTGGCGGCAACGCTGGACGGCTGTTTTAACATAACTGTTTTAAAAGATCTTAGCCGGATCTCCCGGGTTTCAAAATTGCTGGTTCAGCTTTCAAAGATCAAGGTTGCAAGCAATAAACCTATTGTGGGCGACGGCCTATTTATTGTCGAATCAGGGCTTATTATGCATATATTCCTTAAAGCGCAGCAGAAAAAATTCCCGATGACAATTATGCAGCCATTTTTACCTTCAAAAGTAGGGCAAAATGATATAAAATACGTAGTCGGTAAAGGTGCGGGTAAAGCAACGGTTGAGCACTTTACCTCTAAGTACGGAATTAAATTAAGCGATGAAAAAATATTCAAACTGATAGAGCTGATCAAAGATGAAGCAACGCTGAGAAAATCTTATCTGAGCGTTGATGAATTCCTTGAGATAGTAAAAAAAGTCAGATAAAAGGAGAGATATCATGCTGGGAAGCAAGTACGGAACACACAGAGTAATAGAAAAGAAAGGGTTGATGCCGCAAACTGCGTTTAAACTGGATAACAATATGGATAAGCTTTATGACAACGAGATCCTGATCGCCGTTCAGACTTTAAATGTGGACTCGGCCTCTTTTACGCAGATAGAAAAACAGGCCAAGGGTGACGATAATAAAATAAGAGAGATCATGATGGCAACCGTTAAAGAAAGAGGCAAGCATCAGAACCCGGTAACAGGTTCAGGCGGGGTTTTGATAGGAACGGTAGAAAAAATAGGCAGCGCTTTAAAAGGCAAGATAGATATAAAAGAAGGGGACAAGATTGTTACACTGGTTTCTTTGAGCCTGACCCCGCTTAGAATAGATAAAATAAAAGATATAAGAAAAGATATCGACCAGGTGGATATTGACGGTAAAGCTATTTTATTTGAAAAAACTATTTATTCAAAGATTCCTAAGGATATAGATGAATCCCTTGCTCTGGCTGCATTGGATGTTGCAGGCGCGCCCGCGCAAACAAGAAGGCTTGTAAAAAAAGGCGATACGGTTTTTATCATAGGCGCCGGCGGGAAAAGCGGAATTCTTTGTGCTTACGAAGCAAAGAAAAAAGCGGGAAAAACAGGATATATTATCGGTACGGGTCATAGTGACGAGAGTACGAAGAGAATAAAAGAAATGGGTTTCTGCGATGAAGTTATACAGATAAATGCGACTAACCCTCTGGAAGTTGAGGAAAAAGTAGCGGCTTTAACGAAAGGTAAAATGGCGGATGTTACGATTAATTGCGTAAATGTCCCTGAAACAGAAATGGCCTCCGTACTTGCGACCAAAGAGGACGGAATTATCTACTTCTTCAGTATGGCAACAAGTTTTACCCGCGCAGCCTTGGGCGCTGAAGGTATTGCCAAAGACATTACCATGATAATCGGTAATGGCTACGCAAAAGACCATGCAAAGATAACGCTTGATATACTAAGGGAAAGCAAGAAGATAAGAGAGTTGTTCACGAAAATGTTTGTGAGTAAATAACAGGTGATGGGGAGAAACAGAGGCGCGGATGAACGGATGCTCAGAGGCGCAGCAAGAGCGGAAGGATAAGCTTTATTCTGTCATCCCGTACTCAGATACGGGATCCAGCGTCTGTGTTTTGTTAAATAGATACCACCTTAATGTAAGCAAATGTTGACATAACGATATACGTGAGTAATGTGATAACGTGGAACGTTTTAACAAATTTCTTGAAATGGAGTTACTGATGACTAATGTTTACATTGTTGGCGCAAAACGTTCTGCAATCGGCGGGTTTGGCGGGAGTTTATCAAACATTAAGATTACGGATGTTGCGGCGCAGGTAGTAAAAAACCTGCTGGCAGAGTCATCGGTTCAGGCGGGGAGTATCGGGGAAGTTATCTTCGGAAATGTTCTTCAGGCCGGATTAGGTCAAAATCCTGCAAGACAGGTAAGCATATTATCCGGCATCCCTGAGGAAATTCCTGCCTTTTCTGTTAATAAAGTTTGCGGCTCTTCGTTAAAGTCAGTAGCCCTTGCGGCGCAATCAATAATTGCGGGAGAAAATGATCTTGTTCTCGCGGGTGGACTGGAGAGTATGAGTAATGCGCCTTATTTACTCCCGAAAGCGAGATTTGGATATAAAATGGGTAATGGCGAGATGGTTGATTCAATGATAGGGGATGGTTTATGGGATGTCTTCAATAATTATCATATGGGGATTGTTGCTGAAAATCTTGTCGAGAAATATAAGATAACAAGAGAAGAACAGGATAAGTTTTCTTATGAGAGCCAGATGAAAGCGAAAGATGCTGTGGAGAAAAATAAATTCAAAGAAGAAATAGCTCCGGTTGCAATTAAAATAAAGAAAGATACGGTAATATTTGAAAAAGATGAGTGTCCCCGGAAAAACACAATTTTAGAAGCTCTTGCGGGTTTAAGACCGGCTTTTAAAAAAGACGGTACCGTTACCGCCGGGAATTCTTCCGTGATTGCGGATGGAGCCTCTGCTGTTATCCTGGCTTCAGAAGAATCGGTAAAAAAGAATAGCCTGAAACCCCTGGCAAGAATTGTCGGATATGCTTCTGCCGGTGTTTCTCCTTCCTTGATGGGGGAAGGCGTCTCTTCCAGTGTAAAAAAACTATTAAGCAAGCTTAACATATCTCTGGATAAAATAGATCTGTTTGAATTAAATGAAGCCTTTGCTTCGGTAGTCATTTCCGCCGAAAGGGAACTTAAATTTGACAGAAATAAATTAAATGTGAACGGCGGCGCAATTGCCTTGGGCCATCCCATCGGTGCCTCCGGCACCAGAGTTTTAGTGACTTTAGTTCATGAAATGAAAAAGAGAAATTCCAACCTTGGACTGGCTTCCCTCTGCATAGGCGGCGGCATGGGTATTTCGATGCTTGTAGAAAAAGTATAGCCGGAAGAAGATCAGCTTTTGTACAATTCATCCATTTACTTCCAAATTTTCATCAGTTATTTGAATTGAAATTTGGCTTTCCATATTATATAATACGAAATCAGGGTTATAAACAGTTGTTATTTTAAAATAAGAGGGGAAAACAGTGAAAAAATCAGATTTAATAAGCGCTTTAAAGAACAACGGGATAAACAGAGGTTCAAAGCTTCTCCTTCACAGTTCTTACAAATCTATTGATTTTGAAGGTGCGCCGGAAGAGGTTTGTAAGGGTTTTATGGAAGCTATCGGGGAAGAAGGGCTTTTGGTAATGCCGACACACAGCTTAAATTTTAAGAATTATCCGAAAAACATCGGTCCATATAATCAGGGAAGGTCTCCGTCTCTGGTAGGGGCTATCAGTGATGCTTTCTGGAAGATACCTCGGGTTGCCAGGTCGCTTCATCCCACTCATAGTGCTGCCGCATGGGGAAGAGGAGCGAGAGAACTGGTAAGCGGGCATGAGAAAGTAGATGCTATTGGTACGGATTCTCCTATTGAAAGATTCAGCAGGACGGACGGGAAAATATTAATGATGGGGTGCAAACTAAACTCCTGTACCATGGGACATGCCGCCGAGTGGCAGGCAAAAGTACCGTATCTGTCTGAGCACTTTGATCCCATCTGGGGTTTTACCGCGGAATATATTGATGAAAATGACGGAAAAGTAAAAGTATACACATTTAAAACGGTTCCGGGCTGTTCCTTTGGTTTTGAAAATGCCGTACCCTGGCTTAAAGAAGCCGGTTTTTTAAAGGAAATTTCTCTGAACAAAGAAATTTCTTATCTAATAGATGCAGCCGGTTTTCTGAAAGTGGTGACGGAAAAACTGATACAAAATCCCGGCGCCCTCTTAATCCAAGATGAAGACCACATTTCGAAATGCTACCACTGTAAGCAGGTTAGAAAACTGATGCAAGGAGCGGTGCCAAGTTCATAAGGTTTTTAAAGTTTGTAAAGTAAAATTTTGAAAACAATTTTTGATGCTTGGAATATATAATACTACGCTTATAAGACTTTATGGACGTTATAGGCGTTTTTTGCACGAATAGCAGGAATAGTGTTTTTAATAGTAGAATTAAGCTGTATGGAGGATTTGTATCATGTTCAAACTTGCGGTTTTTACTGATGAGGTCTCACAGGACGTGAAGGAAGTTGCGGCTTTTTGCCGAAAATGGAAGATAGAGGCTGTAGAGATCAGGACACTGATGAACAAAGGGCCTTATAACTTCTCAAAACCTGAGATAAAAACTATTAAATCTGTATTGAATGACAGTGGTATCAAGGTTTGTTCGATTGCCGGTCCTTTTTTTAAATGTACAATAGATAATAAAAAAGAATATAATGAGCATATTGATATCTTGAAAAACTGTATTGATCTTGCGGGGGCGACAGGAACAAAGATCATAAGGGGCTTTACTTTCTGGAGAACGGGGATTGCGGAAGAGCAATTGGATCATGTGCTGGAATATTTTCCGGAACCAATTAAGCTGATCAAAGGTGCAAAAATGACACTGGCGATTGAAAACGAACCGGCGACTTTTGTGGGGTGTGCCAGAATGTTAAAAGTATTCCTGGATAAGGTTAACTCCCCGGTCGTAAAAGCTATTTGGGATCCGGGTAATGAGATATACGATATAGACGGAATTGCGCCGTTCCCGAACGGTTACCGGCTGGTAAAAGATAAGATCGTGCATATTCATCTTAAGGACGCTGTCCGGATAGGTTACGAAGGGAAAATAGCATGTGTTCCTATGGGCGAAGGTGAAGTAAATTACTGGGGACAGTTGAAAGCGCTCAAAGAAGACGGTTACAACGGATATATATCTCTAGAAACCCATTGGAGAAAGAAAAATATGGAGATTAAAAAGATAGCGATGGAAACACCGGGCGGTGCAAGCTGGTCTTCTAACGCCAGGGAATCCAGTGATTATTGCATGCAAAATATATCCCGGATGATAAGATCTCTGTGAAATATATAAGAGGGCAAATGAAGATAATATTAAATATGTTTATTTGTGTAATTCTGGCAGCAGGTACCCTTAAGGCTACGCCGTTTATTGCGGATGGTGGTTTTATCACTCCTCAGGGAAAAAATGACGTTAAGGTTAACCTGTTTTATAATCAGTATACCGGTAGTTATGACAACTCCGGTGCTTATTCCTCTTTTGCTCCCGGGGTTACGCGTCTTGATTATACTCTGCTTTTTGACCTGAAATACGGCACGAGCAGGGATGCGGATGTTCAAATTATTTTACCTTATATGAATAAATTGCACACAGTTGCCGGCGGAATTTCTTTTGGGGCAATTGGCGTCGGCGACCTGACTGTAATTGGCAGGCAAAAGTCCAATGAGAACAAGAGTTCAGGCGGAATGCTTACGGTAGGCGCCGGTGTTAAAGTTCCGACAGGAAAGAGTTTTTTTAATGTTGATCAAGGTTCTCTTGCCACCGGTACCGGCACCTGGGATGCAGGGGCTGTTTTAAATATGCAGGAAAATAATAACGGGATTCTTCTTTTCACCGATGTTTCCTACTGGTACAGGTTTGGACTTAATATACGAAAGTTTGCCGGTTATGACATCTCAGATATAAAAGCAGGAGAGACTGAGGTTAAATTTACTCCGGGCACTATTTTGAAATATAATATCGGAGTTGAAATGCCGGTAATCAAGCAATTGTCAATTGTCGGAGAACTGAATGGAGAAGTGTATTATGATAATAAAGCCGAGTATGTTTCAAATAATGCGGATGCTATGAGCGATTTACTGTTAAAGGGCGCTCCGGATTTTACTTTACAAAAAAGCGTGAATCATAGATTGGCAGCCGGCGTTAAAATATATTTGGGTGATAAAGTTGCCCTGGGCGGAGGTGTTTCAATCCCGGTCAGTATGGTCAATTCGTTCGGGAATATGACATATATTATCCACTGTAGATTATTTTTCTAAGAAAAATAATTAAGAATTACTAAGATGTAAGCACTAAGCACTAAACGAAACGGAAAGATATTAATATGATTCAAAGAATTTGTTTAAGGTTTTATTATTAAGTATTAGTAATTGGTTAGTGCTTAGAATTTAGTTATTAGTGATTGAGTTATACTAGGAGATTGGGAATGTTAAAATATCTGAAAAAAATATTTGGGACAAAGAATGAGCGTGAAATAAAACGAATTACACTTATTATCGCTAAGGTGAATGAATACGAAAAAGTCATAAAAAAACTGACAGATGACGAATTAAAACTAAAGACTCCGGAATTTAAGAGCCGCCTGGAAAAAGGCGAGACTCTTGATGATATTCTTCCGGAAGCTTTTGCGGTTGTCAGGGAAACCTCGGTAAGAACCATAGGACAACGCCATTATGATACCCAGCTCATCGGCGGTATTGTTTTACATGAAGGAAAAATTGCGGAAATGCGAACCGGTGAAGGTAAGACCTTGGTCGCTTCCCTTCCTGCTTACTTAAATGCCCTATCGGGAAAAGGTGTGCATCTGGTCACGGTTAACGACTATCTTGCTGAAAGAGACAGTTTTGGCAAGGGAAATTTCAAGGGTATGGGAAACATTTATTCCTTTCTGGGGCTTACCTATGGCTGTATAAAAAATGACTCCTCAAATGAAGACCGCAGAGCCGCTTATGGTGCGGATATTACTTATGGTACAAATAATGAATTTGGCTTTGATTATCTCCGAGATAACATGGCGACTGCGCTGGAGGATCTTGTCCAGCAGAGGCCGAAGAATTTTGCCATAGTTGATGAAGTCGACAGTATACTTATAGATGAAGCCAGGACTCCTCTTATTATCTCTGGTCCGGCGGAAGAATCCACTGATAAATATTACAGGGCCAACAGAATAGTTCCGGAGTTTGCAAAAGAAACGGATTATAAAGTTGATGAAAAAAGCAGGACTGTCGTACTCACCGAAACAGGTGTATCAAAAGCTGAAAAACTTCTGGGCGTAGAGAATATGTACGAAGGTGTTAACATGGACTGGGCGCACTATGTTAACAATGCGCTTAAAGCCCATGTTCTCTTTAAGCGCGAAGATCATTACATAATAAAGGATAATGAAGTACTCATAGTTGATGAATTTACCGGCCGTTTGATGCCGGGACGGCGCTGGAGTGACGGGCTTCACCAGGCGGTGGAAGCAAAAGAAGGGGTTAAAATAAGAAGGGAAAATCAGACCCTGGCGACTATTACCCTTCAAAATTATTTTAAGATGTATAATAAACTTGCCGGAATGACAGGTACCGCGGATACGGAAGCCGAAGAGTTCATGAACACCTATAAGCTGGATGTTATAGTAATTCCTACTAACAGACCGATGGTTAGAAATGATTTTCCTGATGAGATTTATAAAACCAGGAGTGAAAAACTTAAAGCTGTTGCAAATGAGATTGCGGAATTAAATAAGCAGGGAAGACCTGTTCTGGTCGGAACAATCTCTATTGAGAAAAATGAAGAGCTGTCCTCCTTGTTGAACAAAAAAGGTGTAAAACATCAGTTATTAAACGCCAAATTCCATGAAAAAGAAGCTGAGATCATTGCCGCGGCAGGCGCTTATGCCGGTGTTACGGTTGCCACCAATATGGCGGGACGCGGTACGGACATTGTGCTCGGGGAAGGAGTGGCAAATCTCGGAGGGCTTCACGTTATCGGCACAGAGAGGCACGAAGCCAGGCGTATTGACAATCAGCTCCGCGGCCGATGCGGAAGACAGGGCGATGCCGGTTCGACAAAATTCTACCTCTCACTGGAAGATGATCTGATGAGAATATTCGGGGGAGATAAAATATTTAATCTTATGGACCGGCTGGGAATGGAAGAAGGTCAGCCCATCATGCATCCGTGGATTACCAAAGCGATAGAGGGAGCTCAAAAGAGAGTTGAAGGCTTTAACTATGAAGCCAGAAAACACCTTCTCGAATATGATAATGTAATGAATAAACAGCGTGAAGTCGTCTATGGTCAGAGAAGAAAAATACTGGAAGGCGATGATCTTAAAGAAAATGTAGTAAAATGGATGGAGGATATTGTAGACGGACTTATGGAGGCTTTTGCTGCAGAAAAATTGTCTCCCTATGAGTGGGATATGGAAAGTTTAAATCTTAGAATGAGCGATATTTTTGGAATAGAGTATAAACTGGAAAAAAATGTTCTTTCGGGCATGAGAAGAGAAACCCTGCGGGCTGATATTATAGAGAAAGTGACTGCTTTTTATGAAAGTAAAGAAAAGACGTACGGGAAGATGTTCAAATTTGTAGAACGAATGGTTATGCTTCAAACTATTGACGGGAAATGGAAAGATCATCTTTATGCAATGGATCAACTCAGGGAAGGTATAGGGCTTCGCGCTTACGGAGGAAAAGACCCTCTTTTGGAGTATAAAAAAGAAGGGTTTGAAATGTTCACGGATATGATTGAGCGTATCAAGGATGACACCCTTAGAATGGTTTACAGAGTACAGCTGAGGCATGGCGAAGAAATAGAAAGACAGGAGCTGGAAGAAGCCGCCAAAGCAGGAAAAGCAGTTGCTTCAAAAATTAACTATTCCCACAGAGAAGTCAACCAGTTTGGCGCCGCAGAAGAAGCCGCAAGACAGCGTCAGATGCAGCGCCAGGCACAGCAAGGCCAGATGGACCCCATGGGCGCAAGGCTCGGAGACCGCCCTGTGATGAACCAGGCCCCCCGCACAACCCCGATTAAAAGAGATACTCCCAAAGTCGGAAGAAATGACCCGTGTCCCTGCGGAAGCGGGAAGAAATATAAGAAGTGTTGCGGACAGCATGAGGAATAAATTAGGGACAGCGACCAATTTATTCGATGGTTGGCAAAAGAAAAGGAATATATTTACTGCTCTGCAATATCGAATTAGGGACAGCGACCTTTGACTCTCAGGATTTCTGTTTCTTAACTCTCGAATTTCGTCCATATACTCTCCCGTAAAAAAGACATCTTCTTATCATTGTTTTTATCCTTCTTGTTTGATTTGGTATTCCATTTTTATCTGTATAAACTATTACAGATAATATATAATAAATAGAGCGAGGGTTGTTAGAAACCAGTATTTTATATAATTAATCAGGAGCGGGTATGGAATTGAGGGAATCCGAAGTATTAGAGTTTAAAAAATCAACTTCTGAACTTAAAGAGGCAGTAATCTCTATTGTTTCTATTTTAAACAAACATCAGAAAGGCGAGTTGTATTTTGGAGTTAAAAATGACGGGGAGATTGTAGGTCAGACAATAGGAGCATCTACTCTGCGGGATATTTCTCAGGCAATATCGAATCACATTGAACCAAAGATATACCCTTCAATAAATTTAGTCAACATCGAAAGCAAATCCTGTATTAAAATTGAGTTTCAAGGCGAAGATATCCCATACCACGCTTATGGTCGTGTCTACATCAGAGTTGCAGATGAAGATAAGCAGTTAAGTCCTCACGAGATTAGAAAAGTAATTATACGAAAGCATAATGATAATTATAAATGGGAGTCTGATCTCTCCGATTATGACGTAAAAATGGTAAGCGTCAAGGATGTAAAAAGTTTTATAAATAAAGCAAAATCAGCTAAACGAATTAATTTTGGCTTTAGCCAGGTAAAAATAGTTCTTAATAAACTGGATTTAATACGTAATAATAAGTTATTAAAGGCGGTAGAACCGTTATTTTGCAATAATAATTCCTTTGAGGTTCAGGTCGCGGTCTTTGCTGGAACGGACAAAATAACTTTTCTGGATATAGATAAAATAACAGGGAATCTGTTTGATATTTTGGAAAAATCTGAAGCTTATATAAGAGAACACATTAACTGGGGAGTGAAATTTGGTAAACTAGAACGGGAGGAAATTCCTGAAATACCTATAAAAGCAATAAGAGAAGCTTTGGTAAATTCGTTATGCCATAGAGATTATGCTGTTCCGAAAGGCAATGAAGTTGCGGTTTTTAAGAATAGGATTGAAATATATAATCCTGGAGAATTCCCTAAAGAAGTGTCGCCGGAAGACTTTATTACAGGTAAAGAAAGATCTATTTTGCGAAACCCACTTATTGCAGAAGTATTTTATAAAGCAAAAGAAATAGAAAAATGGGGTTCCGGACTAAAGAGAATTAATGATGAATGTAAGGCTGCAAATGTAAAAGTCGAATTTAAAATCCTCAAAACCGGATTTATGGTAGTGTTTTACAGATTGGATGAAAAAGCCAAGGTGTTACCTCTTGGACCCAACACACAGAAAACACACAGAAAACACACAGAAAACGCACAAGAAACACACAAGAAACACACAAGAAACGCACAGGAAATAATAGATGCAATAAAGATGAATTCAAAAATAACCAGAAAGCAGCTTTCAATTAAAACTGGAATGACAGAAAGTTCTGTTATTCATTATCTTAGAAAACTTCAGGAAGAAGGAACGCTAAAACACATTGGCTCGACCAAAAGCGGGTATTGGGAAGTTATGGATGCTGACAAAAAATAATAATTAAAATATCTGGACATGTTGTCCAGATTAAAAGTTTACATATGAATAAATAAGGGCTTTTAAGGATAATTTTGGCTGGCGGTAAATGGGAAAACCATAACAAATCAGAATACATTAGATAGAATAAATGATTTTGAAGTTTCAACTTTACCAGATCTTATGCGCTACGATGCATTCGGTAAATCCACGAACGTGAAGTATGACTCGATGAATAAAAAAAGTCTCTAAATTGATTTGCTCCCATCTTTTGCTGATCTTCCAGACATCCCAACATCCAACCTTCTTATTTCATCGAGCCTCCATTCAGCCAAAGCCCTTTATTGAATAAAATCACTGTTTTTGCTATACTAAAGCATGTTTTATTATTATTTGATTGTCATATCCAAAGTATTCTATTGGTTCCTGCTATTTCTTGTGTTTTATACCTTTCTCGGGTATCCTTTGCTTTTGGCTTTTATAAATTTGTTTAAAAAGAAAAGGGCGCAGGATAGACCGGAATATTTTCCGGAGGTATCACTCATAATTCTTGCGGGAAATGATCAGAACAGTATTGCAGCTAAGCTTGATAACTGTCTTAGTCTGGAATATCCGAAGGAAAAACTTGAGATTATTGTCGCGGCTATAGACTCTTCTGATAACACCGGAAAAATTATAGAAGATTATTTCAATAAAGGTGTTAAACTCCTTTTTCAGGCGGAAAAGAAAAGCAGCAGTATGGCGGTAAATTCTGTTGTTTCCGAAGCAAAAGGAGAAGTGGTCATTATTACGGATGCTGCTTCTTTGATTGAAAAATACAGCCTCAGAAATATGGCAAGGCATTTTATTGATAAAAATGTAGGACTGGTTGCGGGAAATATTGAGATAGCAAATAAAGGAAATGATTATCTGGTGTCAGGAGAAAAAGTGTTTTTGGAACTGCAAAGAGTTGTTCTTCTTAATTCCTCAAAACTAAAAAGAATCATAAATGTAAATCCTGAACTTTACGCCCTTAGAAAATCAGATTTTACTAATCTTAAGGATGACGGAGTTGAGGCTAAAACCGCGCTTCCTGTAATGTACTCTTATGCGAATAAAGACTGCCTTTACGAACCTCTGGCGCAGGCTCTGAAAACAATACATACAGATACTGAAGTGAATTTAGAAGAGAAGATTTCGGCAACCGTGAAGGCGCTTGATTCCTCAAAATATGTCAGAGAGCTCTTTAAAGCGAAAAAGTATTTTACACTGCTGCAGCTTGTGTCTTTTAATCTGCTTTATGGCGCTTACGGGGTTTTACTTCTCGCCCTCTTTCTTTATAATCTTATGGTTCTTGGAAAACCTGGTTATGTGTTTTTCTTTTCGGCGCAATTTCTTTTTTATGTGGCAGGAGTCTTAAAGCTCTGGTCTTTTCCGTATTATGTAACTTTTTCGGCCTATGCGCATATTGCGGGTTTGGTCAGGTTAATAAAAAGGGAGCGTGGGAATGGAAAAAGCTAAAGTATATTTTGCTGATGCAAGAAGTAAGATCTGGAATTATGATTATTCTCTCCCTGCAAAACTCGAAGAACTTCTAGAGAAAGTTGACCTTTCAAAATATATTTCCCCGAAAGATAAAGTAGCGGTCAAAACTCATTTTGGTTCTCAAGGCGCGTTTAGAATTGTCCGTCCTGTGTTTATAAGGAAAATTGTTGATGCGGTTAAATGTCAAAAAGCAAAACCTTTTGTGACGGATACTACCAGGATTGAATCACTTGATTATCTTGAAGTAGCGGCTTATAACGGTCTGACACATCTGAGTTGCGGTGCTCCGGTAATTATAGCTGACGGTATAAAGGGTATGGATTCGACTCCGGTAAAGGTTGAAGGGCATAAACATATCAGCGAAATAAGCGTTGCCAATGCTATTTATCACGCGGATGCGATGATAGTTGTTTCGCATTTCAAAGGTCATCTTCAAGCCGGGTTTGGCGGTGCGATTAAGAATATAGGTATGGGCGGTGTTTCTCCAAAGACACATGATGGTAAGAACAACAGAGGTCGTCTGCATTCTGTGGATGACAAGCTTCCTGCCTGGGATAAAGCAAAATGTACTTTATGCAGGAGATGTGAAGCTATATGCCCCACAGAAGCTGTAATAATAAAAGGAAAAAATATCGAGATTATTGATGAGGCTTGCTGGCGTTGCGGCAGGTGCGCCAGGATTTGCAAAGAAAAAGCGCTTGATATGCCAATTACTTCAGAACGCTTAAATACACATATAATAGAAGCTTCCAAAGCTGTGATGAGCACCTTTAAACCGAAAAAAGTTATATTTATAAATTTCATGATAGAAATGCAGCCCGAATGCGATTGCATGCCTATGGCGGATGTTCCTGTCGTAAATGACCAGGGAATAGCTCTCTCGGATGATCCCGTTGCCGTAGATCAGGCCTGTATAAATATAGTAGCAAAAGCGAAACCTCTTCCCGACAGTCTTGCCTCTGACTTAGATATTGCCGAAGCCGGAGATACTTTTGGCGCCGTAAACAGAGTAGAGACAAAACTTTCGCTTGAAATAGGCGAAAAGATGGGTCTGGGCAGCAGAAAATATGAATTGATAAAGATTAATAAGAAAACAAAGAAGTCGAAACCCGAAGAATGGGAATAATCCGCCGAATTGAAATAACAGTATCAAATCCGGCAAGATTGTGTTTTTAAAATGAGGAGATAAAGAAAATGAAAAAAGTTAAGGTCGGTATAATAGGTTTGGGAAGGAGCGGCATGAACATTCACGCCAAAGCGTTCCTGAAAATGACCGATAAATTTGAGATCGTGGCAGTTGCCGATAAACAGTTTGCTGACCGCGCCGCGGAGCTTAAAGCTAAGACCGGTTGCGCGGTATATACTGAATTAACTGATCTTATAAAAGACAAGAATGTTGAATATGTGATAAATGCCACGCCGAGTTTTTTACATAGAGATGTCACCATAAAAGCAATGGAAGCCTGTAAGTTTGTTACCGTGGAAAAACCGATAGCGGCAAATGTAGAAGATGCGGATGCGATGATATCCGCGGCGAAAAAACTTGGAAAGACTTTTTCTGTATTTCAGAATTTGAGATGGGATGAAGAGATCAGTAAATTGAAAAATATAATGGCAAGCGGTAGGATTGGGGAAGTGTACTTAATAAGGAAACATACCGGTGTATACCAGCGCAGAGATGACTGGCAGGCAATGAAGAAATTCGGGGGCGGCGCTACAAATAATACATTGGTGCACCATATTGACCAGTCCCTCTTTATGACAGGTTTTGATGTAAAAAGAACAGCTTCAATGCTCCTGAAACTTGTAACTTCGGGAGATGCTGAGGATTTTAGCAAGATACTTGTAATAGGAAATAAAATATCAATAGACCTGGAAGTTTCGACGGCCTCTGCTTTTAGCTTTCCGAGATGGGTGATTTTTGGAAAATACGGTACGATAATGGTCGAGGGCGCGGGAAATGAAATTACAATAAAGACAAAGTATCTGGATCCTTCCAAATTGAGGATGCTAACAAAAGCAGAAGATATTAAGCCTTTCTCCGACGGTACATATCCTTCAGATAAAATAGAATGGAAAGAAGATGTTGATAAGTTTGTGAACGATTGGGGAGCCAGCCACGTCCGCTACCACGAAGCCGCGTATGACTGGATAGTAAACGGCAAAGAAGTACCGGTAAATCCCGAAGAGACCAGATTGGTTCTGGATTTAATTGAAAAATCAAAGAAAGAAAACGGGTTTTAAGCTTCATTAGTTTAAATTAAAATTATTGCTTATCTCGCCGGTTTTTTTGGCGGATAGCTTTATTGATATCACAGATAATACATTTAATATAGGGCGGGATTAACTCTCGCCCCTATTTGATTCCTAAATAGATTGTAAAGATATCCCTAAAAATACCACCGGATAAAGAATTGAGGTGTAACTCCTACCCTAAAAAAAATAGTGTTGTCCTCCGAAGGAGAGATTACGTTAAAAGAATAAAATCCACAAATATAAAATCTTGCTTCAATGGAATAACTGAAGTTTGGGATATCTTTGAAACAAAAATGTTCTATTCCTACGGGAAAAGATAATGTTGAAGAGATTGTTCTTACCCCATCTGAATATATGCAGTAGCCAGCTGATATGCCCATTCCTTTAACAAAAAAGATATTGTTTGTTTCTAATATTTCGGTCCTTTCAAACCAGGTGTATCTTGACGGAATAAATGAAATAAAAGATATATTATTCGAACCGGAAATGCCCGATGAAAATATTAATTCGCTGCCGGATTTGTTGTTATCCCACCATCTTAAAGAGGCGTTGAAAGTTGACCAGGGCAGTTCACTGATTCCTATAGAAATTTTCCCTGCAGAAAAATGAGTTATAGAGGTGCTTTCCGTTTTTACGGCTTCATTACTACAAAATGCGCTAATGCATACAATAAAACTTATGAATAAAATATTTAAACACTTAGATGTCATTTTATTGCCTCATTTGCAGATAAACTAAAAATACCAGCGTATATAAAATCTCGGAGACACCGCTAACCTTAAAGCGTATGTTTCAGAGACAGAGGATGAGTACTGATAGTAGCTATAAATATATCCTGCCGATATATAAAATCTTGCCTCAACAGAATAACTTAAATTCGGTATTTCTTTTAAAAAGAAATGCTCTACACCCACAGGGAAATATCCGTGTAGGTAAATATATCCATACTTGGAATAGTTGGTTTTTTCATAAGAGAAACTGGAGCCAAATCCCAACCCGCTGTAAAGAAATGCATCGTTAATCCCGGAAAGTTTGTTTCTGTCAAACCAGGTATATTCGAATCCCGCGGATGCAGTAACATCATATTTTACGATGTCGTACTCTAGGTTTGTCATATAAAGAATTAATTCGCTTCCGGATTTGTTTTTATCCCACCCTCTTAACGCGATATAGTTTGCCAGCCAGGGCAGGTTATTTACCCCGATAGAGCATTTACCGCCGGAAAAAGGAACTGCTGAAGCACTGTCAGTTTTTACTGCAGGTTCTTCGCAGAATGCGGCATTGAGGCATAAGAACATGGAAATCACAGCTACATATATATTAAGTTTCATTTTACCCCCCTTGGTATTTATAAGATACATTGTAGATATTATACACGAAATAAATATAAAATATAAGGAAAAATAGTGAAAAATAGTGAAATGAAAGAGGCAAGTTTGCAGAAGTAGTATCGTTTTTGTGAGAAATGTTGCGTTCAATTCGTCAGACAGTGTCTGACGAATTCAGTAAACTGTAACTGCTTTTACAAGTTTGACGGCGTGTCAAAATTCCGAGACACTGTCTCGGAATTATCCTGTTAATCCTAAATCAAAGTAGAGATATACGTAAAACACTGAAGATTAAATGAATAGGTAGTTAGATTTAAAACATCTGCCTGCCAGCGATTCCGCAACTATAATAAATAGCCCTATAAAAACCTGTATATACCCTGAGAAAAACGATTATTACCTGTTTAAGCAAATTCGCACTCA
>MFGV01000006.1 GCA_001778375.1 Candidatus Firestonebacteria bacterium RIFOXYD2_FULL_39_29 | reverse complement strand
AATTGAAATGTGGTACAGACCTTTAATAAAAAAAGGCTTTAAATAAGGGAAATGAGTCTAAATATGCCTAATTCAGCGGAACTTGGGTTAGTTTGCATGCTTTTTGTGAGTTATACTCGAAAAAATGGGGAAACTCAACGCAACCTTCTCCTTGTAAAATATTAGCTTTTTAGGTATAATCTTAATAATATGTGGAAAAAACTTTTTAAAAAATATCGCGCATATCTGATAGTTACCGTAATTCTGGTAGTTTCTGCCGGGCTTTTCTTGTTTTTTAAAGGAAAAGATCAAGGGCTGGGCAAGAGCCGCGCGGTATCTGAAGTTATTTATGCTCTTCAGAAGCCGATAGGAAAGCTTGGGAATGCGTTTGAATATGCCTGGAGTATGATGATAAAATTTGCTTATCTGAAATATGATAATGAAAAGCTGCATAAAGAGCTTTCTACAATGGCTTATCAGAGTAACCAGCTGGTTGAAACGGAAAAAGAGAATGAGCGTCTTAAAAAACTTCTTGACTATAAAAGAAAAGTTTATTTCAGGACCAGCATGGCTAAAGTTGTGGGCAGGGATTTGAGTAATTATTTTGGGATGATCACTGTTGATCTGGGGGAGAGAGACGGAGTGGTCACGGATATGCCGGTTATTACCCCTGAAGGTGTAGTTGGAAAGATTATAGAGGTTTATCCTGAATATTCTCTAGTTATGCTCCTGACAGATTATAAGAGCGGAATAAGCGGTATTATTCAAAAACCAAGACCGGTGGGCGCGGTAATGGGTGCGGGAAACGGGATGTGTAAAATGAAATATTTTGCGGTTAACGCTGAAGCAAAGATCGGTGATTTTGTCGTAGCTTCCGGTGACGGGAAATTTCCGAAAGGACTTCTAATCGGGAAAATATCTGACATCCGGCCCGCTTCAGACAGTATGAGTCTAGATATAGATGTTATACCTGCGGTTGATGTTTTAAAGCTTGAAGAAGTCCTCATAGTTTTTAAGGAGTAATCTTAGTCCATGTTAATCAGAGTGTTTTTGCTTTTTATATGTTTTTTGTTTCAGATCGGTATTCGAGATAACGTTTTATTGTTTGGTTTTGCCCCTGATTTTTTAATCATCGGTCTTGTTATGACGGTTAAAAAAAATAATTTACTTGACGGAGTTATTCTTGGTGCCGGCTGCGGGCTGCTTTATGACCTTATGGCTTATAGTTATTTTGGTTTTGGGCTTTTTACACTGACTCTTGCGGGTTTTTTGACGGCATTTTTTAAAAAACATGTATTTACGGACAATATTTTTTCGAATATGCTTATTGCGTTACTGGTTTCGCTAATAAACGGGATTATTTCACTATTAACAATTAATTATTTTTATGTTCCTGTTAGTTTTACCAGGGAACTTGTCAGGGTTGTCCTTCCTGTAGCCGTTTATACCTCGGTTCTTCTCAGCATTCCTCTCTTCTTTTATCATAGTTTCAGCGGTAAATTAAAAAAAGTGTTCGGCTGATATGGCTCTTGAGAGAGTACAGGATAAAGAACAAAAAAAACGGTTTAAGTTCCTTATAGCCTTCGGATCCCTGCTTATTGGAATAATATTCTTAAGGTTGTTTTATATTCAATTAATATCGTATTGGAAGTTCAAAAGTTTAGCGGAGAGTAACAGTACCAGGATCGTACCTAAACGCGCTGCAAGAGGAATAATTTACGACAGGTACGGGGAAAAGCTGGCGGACAGTGTTCCTTCTTATACGGTTTCAATAATACCTGTTGATCTCAAAGATAGCGAGAAGGTTATTCCGATGCTTGCCAAAATACTGGGTATTCTGGAAGAAGAGATCAATCAGAAAATTGAAAATCAGAAACAGAAGGTATTTGAAGCCATAAAAATAAAGGGTGATTTGAAGGCGTCGGTTATTTCAATAATAGAAGAACACAGACCCGAACTTCCCGGAGTTATAATCCATACAGAGGCAAAAAGAAATTATCCGAATAAAGAAATTGCGGCTCATGTTATCGGCTATGTGGGAGAAGTAAATTTGAATGATATTAATAAAAGCAAATGTTATGTCGGTGATACTATCGGGAGGGCCGGCATTGAAAGAAAGTATGATGCGGAATTACGCGGTATAAACGGTGCTTCAAAAATAATGGTGAATTCCTCGGGAAAAGAAATCAAGAGTCTGGGAGATGATCCATTCACTAAAGGAACGGACCTTGTTTTAACTATCGATTTGAAACTTCAGAAGGCAGCTGAAGAGTATTTTAAAGGGCGCCGCGGTGTGATAGTTTGTATGAATCCGGGAAACGGAGAAGTTTACGCTTTAGTGAGCAAACCTTCGTTTGATCCTAATATTTTCTGCGGCCAGCTGGATAAAAAAGAATGGAGTAAAATATTAAATGATCCCGAACAGCCTTTTTTAAACAGGGTGGTGGGAGGGCTTTACTCTCCGGGATCAGTATTTAAGATAGTTCCTGCTGTGACCGCGCTGGAAAAAAATAAACTTACTACCAGTGATGTATTTGTTTGCCGGGGAACTTATCATTACGGTAAGGATTGGACTTATGACTGCTGGAAATCGGAAGGTCACGGAGTAATTTCCATTGTGGATGCTATTTCCCAGTCCTGCGATATTTATTTTTATCAATTGGGACTCACTGTCACTGCAGCCAAAATATCGGAGTATGCAGGGCTTTTTGGTTATGGTTCTTTAACCGGGGTAGATCTGGACGGGGAAAAAGCGGGGCTTGTCCCGACCCCTGTTTGGAAGAAGGATAAATACGGCATTCCCTGGTTCCCCGGAAATACCATACAGTATTCGATAGGACAGGGCTATATTACGGCTAATCCGCTTCAGATTCTGTCAACTTATGATGTAGTAATTAATAATGGTACTTCATATAAGCCTCATTTGGTAAAATCTGTCGGGGGAAAAGAAATAGAAAAAGGAATGCTAAAAAGTTTTGCCATTAGCGCCAAAACTCTTGAGGTCGTAAAAAAGAGTTTATGGAAAGCGGTAAATTCAGGCGGGACGGGCGGTAAAGCAAAATCCGTTTATGGAATTGCGGGAAAAACTGCTACGGTGGAAAATCCTCACGGCTTGTCACATGCGGCTTTTGTCGGCTATGCGCCTTTTGCTAACCCCGAAGTTTCTGTTCTGGTATTTATTGAAGCCGGAGGTTCCGGGGGTGAAAACGCGGCGCCTATAGGCAAGCAGGTAATAGAATCCTATTTTAAATTAAAGAAGGAGCGGTATGCAGCTGCTAGAAAAACAGAGCATAAAGAGCTTAAATAAAGTAGTAATTATTGTCATAGCTCTCTTAAGCATCATAAGTCTTGTTATGATCTATAGCGCGACGAGTACATATGAATCAACAGGTTTTAGATATAACTTTTTTGTAAAACAGGCAATATGGGTTATTATTTCATTTATTATGCTGATTATCGTCAGTACCATCAGCTATGAGGTTTGGATCGGGTTCTCCCCTTGGATGTATTATACAACAATAGGTCTTTTGCTGATACTGCTTCTGGTCGGAAAAAATGTTTTTGGAAGCGTCAGGTGGTTCCATCTCGGTCCTATTGCTTTTCAACCTTCCGAATTTGCCAAGGCTTCTCTTGTCTTAATGCTTACAAAATTTATTTCAGACAACAAAGGAAAGATTGATATTCTGGAAGGCATGGGTAAGACTTTTGTTATAATCGGTGTGCCGATGTCTTTAATCCTTCTTCAACCGGATCTGGGGACAACGCTTATTTTTATTCCCATGGTATTTTTCATGCTCTTTATCAGCGGAATGAAAAAACGGTATCTTTTCGCGACTTTTGGCCTTCTGGCTGCGCTTGCTCCGATATTCTATTTCTTTTTGATGAAAGATTATCAGAAAAAACGGATCACAAGCTTTTTAAACCCGGAGGCTGATCCGCTTGGAAGCGGTTATTCTCTGATTCAATCAAAGATAGCTGTTGGTTCGGGCGGACTGTTTGGTAAGGGTCTTTTTAAAGGTACTCAGTCACAGTTGAATTTTATTCCCGAACATCATACGGATTTTATTTTTTCTGTTATAGGAGAAGAGTTGGGCTTTACCGGTGCTATTATAATACTCTTTCTTTACTATATACTTATCATGGAAGGTATCAAAATTGCTATTTACGCAAAAGATAGAACGAGTACAATATTAGCCACGGGAATAGTGTCAATATTTATAACGCAGGTCTTTGTTAATATCGGAATGACACTCGGGCTGCTCCCCGTTGTCGGGGTGCCGCTCCCTTTCTTGAGCTATGGAGGTTCTTCCCTTCTTTTTTCAATGTTTTTGGCGGGAATTCTCCTGAATATACATATGTCTATTAAAAAGTTCTCATCATGACGAATATAATGAATTTTAAGGAACGTCTTTACTCGGAAGTTCTTCCTTTTGTTTCTCATCCCACAAGATACATCGGCTCCGAACAAAACGCTGTTTATAAGGATCATGCTAAAACAGAGGTGAAAGTATTGCTGGCATTTCCTGAAACGTACGAAGTCGGGATGTCTTACCTCGGGTTTAAAATATTATATGGAATTATCAATGAAAGAGCAGATGCTCTGGCTGAACGCGTATTTTCTCCCTGGCCTGACATGGAAGCAAAGCTTAAGGAAAAAGGCCTGCCGTTATACTCGCTGGAAACTTTTACTCTCGCGATAAAATTTGATATACTGGCTTTCACTCTCCAGTATGAAATGACCTATACAAATATTCTTCAGATATTAGAGCTCTCCGCTATTCCTTTTTTATCTGCGGATAGAGGAGAAGAGTACCCTCTTGTTATCGGAGGAGGGCCCTCAGCTTTTAATCCTGAACCTGTTGCGGACTTTTTTGACCTGTTTCTTGTCGGAGAAGGAGAAGAGGCGATAAATGATATTATTGATACGGTCAAAGCCGGAAAAGCTTCAGGGCTAAAGAAGAAAGCGTTACTCGAAGAGCTTGCGAAGATAAAAGGTGTATATGTTCCTTCTTTTTACAAACAGGAATACAATGAAGATAAAACCATTAAAAAGATTGAGCAGACTAATAAAAAAGCGCCTGAAGTAATTAAAAAAAGAATTGTTGTAGATATGGACAAGGCCTATCAACCGGTTGCTCCTGTCGTGCCTTACATGGATATCATTCAAAACAGGATATCGCTGGAGATAATGAGAGGATGTACGAGAGGCTGCAGGTTCTGTGTGAGCGGTATTACTACAAGACCGTTACGCGAGCGGTCGGTATCAGGACTTCTTAATGCCTTCATGGAAAGCTATAAAAATACGGGGTTTGACGAACTTTCACTTTCTTCCTTGAGCTCAACGGATCATTCAAAGATTAAGGAAATGCTAAGAGAGCTTAACAAGTCTTTTGAAGGTGAGAGTGTTTCTGTATCCTTGCCTTCTTCAAGGATTGACGCATTCTCGGTAGAGCTGGCTGCAGGACTCAACTCTGTAAGAAAATCAACGTTGACGTTTGCGCCTGAAGCCGGAACTCAACGGCTCCGTGACGTAATTAATAAGTGTGTGACAGAAGAGGATTTGCTGACCGCATGTACCTCCGGTGTCAGGTCAGGGATGAACAATATTAAGTTATATTTCATGCTAGGGCTCCCGACGGAAACAGATGAGGATGTAATTGCCATAGGGGAGCTTTCGAAAAAAGTAAACTCGGCCTGTAAAGTTGTGAGCCGGAATTTCAGAGGTTTGACCGTCAGTATCTCGTTTTTCATTCCAAAGCCTCATACCCCGTTCATGTGGCAGGCTCAGGATACTACAGCAGAACTGAAAAGAAAAGTAGACTTGCTCAGAAAAAATGTTAATCCAAGATGGCTAAAGTGGCACAGTCTGGAGCTCTCAGCCCTGGAAGGAGTATTTTCCAGAGGCGACAGAAAACTGGCTGAAGTTATTAAACTTGCCTATGAAAAAGGCGCAAGGTTTGACGCGTGGCATGAAATGTTCAAACAGACGGCCTGGGATGAAGCTTTTAAAATATCAGGAGTAGATCCTGAGTTTTATTCATCAAGAAAGCGGAGTTTGGATGAAATTCTCCCGTGGGACCATATTTCTTCCGGAGTTTCAAAAGAGTTCTTAAAAAAAGAGTATGAAAAGTCGTTGAAAGGCGAAACAACAGGAAATTGCAGGACGGAGGGTTGTGTCTCCTGCGGTATCGGTGACGACTGTAATAAAGAACAAAAAACAGAGGAAGTTTCCTCGGCAGGCGGCGCAAATTCAAGCAGGTTTAAAAAGTTCGCCGTCGCTAAATACAGCGTCACTTACGAAAAGACAGAAACAATAAAATTCGTCTCGCACTTGGAACTCTTAAACGCAGTCCTTCGCGCCCTGGTCAGAAGCCGTATGCCCCTGGCTCAGACAGAAGGCTTTAATCCGCATCCAAAAGTGGCATTCTCCCCGGCGTTACCCGTAGGAGTATCCAGTACGTGCGAAGTATTCGAGTTTGAACTCACGAAAAACATCCCAGAGGAAGAAGCCTTGCAGTTGCTAAAAGCAAAGCTCCCTCCGGGTTTAGTAATAAAATCCTTAGTGAAAGCCGACTTGGGCCTTTCCAAACTATATTCCAAGGCCGTCTTCGAAATCCAACTAAAAGGCGTCACCGAGTTACAAAGAAACCTGTTGCCCGAGACGGTTGAAAAACTCGATATCGAAAACGGCACCATAACCCTGACCGTAAACCTAAAAGCCAAAGGCACCACCAGCGTTTTTAAATTATTAGCCCAGGTAACCGGGTTAGATGCAGAAGTGGTTAAAGGTGCGATAGTGAAGAGGAAAGGGTTGCAGTAAATAACAGAAAGATGAGCAAATATAGTCTTAACTGCCCTCCTTATATTCTTAAAATAAGTTGAAGAAATTAATATTATAGGTTATACTTAAATCAGATATAATATTAGCATAATTGATTAACAAAGAGGATTGGTATGTCGAGAAAGATTAAATATTATCTGGAAACATCGGTTCCAAGCATGTATTACTCAGAGGATGCAGTTGAGAAGCAAATTATAACAAAAGAGTTTTTCAAGAATATGAATTTCACTCAAAACGAATATTATATTTCAAATGTTGTTGCGCTGGAAATCCAGAATGCAGGTGAGCCAAGAAGGAGCAGGCTTAGAAATTTGTTAAATAATTATGAATTAATAATGCTTGAGGAAACATCTGAAACAACGGAATTGACTGAAAAATATGTAAAAGCCGGTGTTGTTCCTGTAAAATACAGGCTTGATGCGGTTCATATAAGTATAGCGGTTGTTAATAGAATAGATTTTATTGTAAGTTGGAATATGCAGCATATAGTAAAAACAAACACCAGATATAAAGTAAACAGCATTAATAAAGAATTGAATTACCCGGTAATAGATATTTGCACTCCGGAGGAGGTCTAAGATGAAAGTTCCAAAAGTAATAAGAGATTTACATAATGTTCGCGAAAAAATGTATTTAGCAACAAAAAAGATGTCGAAACAGGAATATCTTGAACATTCGCTAGCCGAGAGCAGAAATGCCATAAAAAAACTAAATTTAAAAGTCAAAGAATTGGCACACAAGTAAAGTGTTTAGGACTTCATTACCCGAAACCGTAGAAAAGCTAGACATTAAAAATGGCACCATCACCCTGACCGTAAACCTAAAAGCCAAAGGCAACACCAGTGTCTTCAAGCTATTAGCCCAAGTAACCGGGTTAGATGCTGAAGTTGTTAAGGGTGCGATAGTGAAGAGGAAAGCACTACAATAAATTTAAAAAACTTAATCAAAGGGGGATTTATGAAAAAAAGAGAGTTGATGGGTGTTGTATCAAAAGTTCTAGGTCTATATTTTGCGGTGATTGGATTGTTACAGTTTTTCACAATGATTCCAATGCTGGTCAAGCCATTTGATTATCCAAACGTGACATTGTCTGTCTATTATTTCATTATAGGGATTATCATTGCGATGGTGGTGTATTATCTATTTATCTGCTGGTTTCTTGTTTTTAAAACAGAAAAAATATCATCTTTCTTAATTAATGATAGTGAAAATACAGATGTAAATATTGGAATTGGAAAAGAGGGAGTTCAGCAGATATTATTTTTTGCCGCAGGGGTATATTTGATGCTGGATATAGTATTTCTTGTGAACAGGGCAGTACAAATGATAGGTCTTACCAAACTCACCCCAGATCTTGCATCTCTTGCCTTGAATAATATCATAATAGCGTTAGTTAAAGTTTTGATTGGAGCAGCTTTAATTGTCTTCTGCAGACCAATCTCCCGCTTTGTGGATAAACTGTCAGAAAGGTTTAAATAATTGAACAAATCCGCAAAAACTGCTACTAATGTAGTAGAGAGTAGGAAAGGGGTGTGAATGAAAAGTATCTTGCTGGTTTTAGCGCTTACCTGTTTTTTATTTTGTACGGATGTAGAATTTAAGAGAACTGAATTATTTAAGGTTAAAAAAGGGGCAAATGTAGATAGATTTATTGTACAAAAAGATGAAATAATTGTTGCTGAGTCAGAAGATAACACCATCCATTGGTATAGTTTACAAGGGGCAAGTCTAAAGATGATAAAAACTTCCATTTTATGAGAATATAAAATTCAATGATATTACTATTGATGAGAAGGGAAGGATAATCATATCAAACGGGATCAATATATTTAAATGTGTAATGGTGGTCGATGTAAAAGGAAAATCCTTGGATGCTATAACTCATGTTTCTCCTACTGCGGATTGCTCGCCGATAGATTTTGTGTCACTTTCAGATCTCTACATAGAAAAAGGCGGTTTTTATTTTAAAAGTTCAGGAAAAAAGTACTTTTCATCAAAAGTACTTGATTTGCAGCATAACAGCAAAAAAGAAATTGGTCTTACGGTGCAATTTGGATTCGGGGACATGGAAGTAGTTGTTAAAGGAATGAGTGACTCAGATATACCTGTGGAATTCAAAGCATTTTTGTATGAGGGCTCAATTGGGAAGAAAAAAGAAATAATTTTAAAAGCACTCCCAAGTAAGGGCTATAGAATAACTAATATTATCCCGCTGAGAATTGATAGCAATTTTCGAGTATATCTGAAAATTGAAAAAGATGAAATAAAAGCTTCTGAAAATAACAAAAGTGTAGACAATGTGAGCGAATTGCAGGTATTTGACAGTCAGAATAAACTATTGGAAATAATTCCCTTGAAAACAGATGCTTGTGTTTATGTGGATGAAGAAGGAACAATATATAGAAAACAATCAGTGGGAAATTATGGTGATGGATATATTTTTGAAAGATTCAGTATTGTTGAAAAGTAGTTGCCTGATTAATCAGGCGCTCGATGAATCGAGCAACTACTGATTGAGAAAAAGTTCTTACCTTACAAACCTTAAAAACCTTATGAACTTTACAAACCGTGAGTGAGTTATAATCAAAAGATGTGTATGAAGTAAAACAGCGACGTATCCTGTATAATAAGTTTTACGAGAACAAAATTATAAGGAGGAACGTCGCTATG